>NZ_JBPETA010000098.1:0-11717 GCF_051710365.1 Symbiopectobacterium sp.
CGCGCGTTGCCAGTAAATTGGCGGTCTCCATGTGGCCGAACCACACCGCCAGATAAAACGCTGACAGGCCGTGACATTCAATGGCCGCACCGCGCTCCAGCAGCCAGGTCAGCAGAGCCTGACCGTGCTCCACGTTGTCTGGCCAACCGGCGACGATGTGCAGCGCGCTGATTTGAAAATGGGACCATTCGCCCGATGTGTTGATATCGGCGCCTTTGTCCAGCAGGGTGCCCAACAGGGATAGCTTTTCATCCCGCCGAAGACCGGTTGCGGTGACGATATCGATAAACATGGTGTTGATATCGGGGGCATCATGCGGCAATTCGTCAATGATCTGCCGGATGGTTCGCGAATCATGGATCAGGATACTGAGGGGAAGCTCATGCCCTTGGCTCTGGTTCAACTCGAAAATCAGTTTTACCTGCTTTGGCCGGAAGTTTTTGCTGGTGAGATAATCGATGATTTCCCCTTTCTCATCAGCAGGAATACTGATCCCGGCTTGCAGCAGCCGGATAAAATGGTGCAGCAGCGGTAAACCATCGATATATTCCGGCAGGAAGATACCGGAATCGAGAAACGCTTCAATCAGCGGCAAACAAAGGGAATTGACGACCTCGTTTATCGCGGGGAGATGTCTGCCCTGTTCACCGATCACCGGCTCGCTCCCCTGCGACAGCAGGTAGCGTGCAATCTTTGCTTCACGGTAGGTGACGGCATAGTGCAGCGGCGCGAAGCCGTGCTCATCAGGTTGATTGCAGTTAGCAGCATCGATGCGCTGCTGGAGCTTTCTGAAGCTACCTGATTTGATCAGGTCGCTGAGGGTCTTGGGGCGGCTGAAAAACATCGATTTGATTTCGCGTATCCTTACGTAACCGCATGATATCACGACATCGTTGACACCGCATCGGTGAAAAAACTAGCGATAAAACGGCCCCGTCGTCACCGAATCGCGCAGGATCAATGATGCTGGATAGGCCTTGCGTTGGCTCAACGTGCCACCATCCAGCATGGACAGCAGTCGGTTGATGATCTCTTGAATCATCTCACCCAACGGCATTTTCACGCTGGAGAGCGAAGGGATGGTAAATGCTGCCGTGGGCAAGTCATCAAAACCAATTACCGACACCTGCTCGGGCACACCAACGCCGCGCGTATAGAGCTGTTTGAGCGCGCCGATGGCCATGTCGTCATTGCTGGCGACTAACGCTGAGAAGCTGACCTGATTGTCGAGCAGGGTGTTGACGGCCTCAACACCATTGGTGAGTGCCCACTTACCGAGAACGATACGGCGTTCATCCACGGGAATCGCGTGCTGTTCCAGTGCGGCTTTGTAGCCTGCGAGGCGTTCCATGCCGGTGGGCGAATCCAGCGCGCCGGTGATAAAGGCAATTTCACGATGCCCTTGCTCGATCAGGTGGTTGACGGCATTGCGGCTGGATTCATGCTGATCGGAGTAAATGCAGTAGCTGTCATTCACCCGTAACCGGCGGTTCAGCACCATGATGGGCTGTTTATGCTGACTGATGATCTGATCCATTTCATCAATGGTGAGAAAACGCGGATAGATGATGATGGCATCGCAGCGTAAATCGATCAGGAATTGAATCGCGGCGCGCTCTTCTTCAGCGCTGTGTTTGCCATCCACCAGCAGCAGTTGGCGGCAGAGGCATCCGCCATTTGGCCGGGATCTCTGAACCGGCGTTGTACGGCGTGGCGGTGCGGCTGAAACGTCCGCTGATTGCCAGCCTGATCAGCAGTTTTATTTGCGGCGCGGTAGCCGGAATTGGCGGCCTTGCCAGCCACTCCATGGCGTCGCCGGGGCTGTTTACCAGCGTGCAGTTTTTCGATCCGGCCAACCCGATGAGCATTGTGTGGGTGGTGGCCGTGATGATTCTGGCGGTGGTGTTGTCGTTTGTACTGACACTTATTCTCGGCTTTGAGGATATTCCTGAAACCGAAGAGGAATCGCAGCCAACCAAAGCCAAGACGAGTGAACCCGTGCAGGCCACCAGCGTTAGTTAATTGATATTGGTACAAAGAGAAGGTGACTCATGTCAGCAGCGACATTTCCAGACGGATTTTTATGGGGGGGCCCCTGGCGGCAAACCAGTCAGAAGGCGCTTATCGGGAAGGGGGTAAAGGGCTGAACACCGTGGATATGATCCCGCATGGTCCCGCCCGTTTGCCGGTAAAGCTGGGGCAGGAGAAGCGTTTTACGCTGCGTGACGACGAGTTCTATCCCAGCCATCAGGCGATCGATTTTTATCATCGCTACAAAGAAGACATCGCGTTGATGGCAGAGATGGGGTTTACCGTGTTCCGCACCTCTATCGCCTGGAGCCGTCTCTATCCGAAGGGTGACGAACTGACGCCGAATCCGGAAGGTATCGCTTTTTATCATGCGGTGTTCAGTGAATGCCGCAAATACGGTATCGAACCGCTGGTGACGCTGTGCCATTTCGATGTACCGATGCATCTGGTCACCGAGTATGGCTCATGGCGCAACCGCAAGATGGTGGAGTTTTTCACCCGCTATGCGCGCACCTGCTTTGAAGCGTTCGACGGACTGGTGAAATACTGGCTGACGTTCAACGAGATCAATATCCTGCTGCACAGCCCGTTCTCCGGTGCTGGTCTGGTGTTCGAACCGGGTGAAAATCAGGATCAGGTGAAGTATCAGGCTACGCACCATGAGCTGATTGCCAGCGCGCTGGCGACCCGGATCGCGCACGAGGTCAATCCTGAAAATCAGGTGGGCTGCATGCTGGCGGGAGGAAACTTTTATCCGTGGTCTTGTAAGCCAGAAGATGTGTGGGCGGCACTGGAAAAAGATCGGGAAAACCTGTTCTTTATCGATGTGCAGGCGCGCGGCGCTTACCCGTCCTATTCCGCGCGGGTGTTCCGTGAGAAAGGTGTCCATATCGAGATGCAGGATGGCGATGCTGACATTCTGAAAAACACCGTCGATTTTGTCTCTTTCAGCTACTACGCCTCACGCTGTGCCTCGGCAGAGATGAATGAGCACAACAGCAGCGTAGCCAATATCGTTAAATCTCTTACCAATCCGCACATTACCCGCAGTGAATGGGGCTGGGGCATCGATCCACTCGGCTTGCGTATCACCATGAACATGATGTACGACCGTTACCAGAAGCCGCTGTTTCTGGTGGAAAACGGTCTGGGTGCACGCGATGAGATCAATGCCAACGGCGAGATCGAAGACGATTACTGCATCAGCTATTTGCGTGAACACATCCGCGCCATGGGCGATGCGATCGATGACGGTATCCCAGTCATCGGCTACACCACCTGGGGCTGCATCGATCTGGTCGCGGCGTCGACCGGGGAAATGAGCAAACGCTACGGTTTTGTGTATGTCGATCGTGACGATCTTGGCAACGGCTCGCTGGAACGACGCAAGAAAAAATCCTTTGCCTGGTACCAGAAAGTGATCGCCAGCAACGGTCAGGATCTGGATTAACCGAGAAACGCTATCATTGGTGTATCACATCAGATTCTGTAAAAAGGCCGATCCCGACGTTAACCGTTTCGGGATTGGCTTTTTAATAAACCAATAACAAACAAAGCTGGGGGTTTGGTTGCTTCCTGAAAGATGATTGCATAACGGTTTAGTCAACGGCTGATAAAGTATAAAGATAGGGGGCTGTTTCCGAATCAACACTATTATTTCTTATGGCACTTGCAACCTTTGATGAAATATCATCCCCGATGAGCCGCTGGCAGTTACTGAGCCATTTGCTGCGCGGGGATATTCACCCTGATGAGAAGAGCGTTTGGTTAAAGCCCGCCTACTGTCTTAAATTTCTGGCGCGCTCGCTCCTTCACCCTGTTTTGACGCTGAACTGGCTCCACTACATTGCCAGTCACCCGCAGCGGGCGCAGATGCTGTATGCCCAAATGGCGCTGCCCGATAAACTTCAACGGCCATACTTCTCTAGCCGTTTTTCTGCCCGCAACGCCTTGGCCGCGCTTTGTTATCACTATGATGCCGTGGCCTGCGCCAATCCAAGGTTACGTCGCCTGATGCTGACACCTGGCGGTGTACCGATCGTCAATTTACAGGGCAAAAGCGGTGCTGCTTACGCGTTGCTATTGGGTTCCCACTCATCACTGGATAAAGAGGGAGAGATAACGCTTCAGTTGTGTACTGAGGGGATGCCGCTGGCGCGCATGACCATGACCGTGGTGCAGTTCGAAGGACAGAGAGCGTTATTTATCGGCGGATTACAAGGGCCGACGCGGCACTTGCAACAGCAGAAGGCGCGCATTTCGCAGGTAACGCGTGATTGCCATGGGTTGTTCCCTAAACGGTTGGTACTGGAAACGGCCTGCGTGCTGGGTGAGCTGTTAGGGATTGAGTGCATGATAGCGGTGGGAAATCATACCCATGTTTATCAGAACTGGCGCTACTGGCGTAAAAAGAAAACCAGTTTTCATGCCGATTATGAGAGCTTTTGGCTCTTCGTGGGGGGGGGGAATTGCGACCCGATGGCGTGTGTCTGTTGCCGCTGCGTATCGCAAGCAAAAGTCTCGACGACGTTGCCAGTAAAAAACGGGCAGAGTATCAGCGCGCCAACGGCGTGCTGGCGGAGATCCATCATCAGATGCATGCTGAAATGAGATCTTGATGCCTGTCTGACATGAAAATAACGTGGTTGAGCGCGGCGATCGTTGCGGCCGGTAACCTATTTGTATTGCTTTTATTTTAATATATTAATAGTTATTCATATATTAAAATCATCTAAAGGCAGGAGAGGTACAATGTCCCATTCTCACCACGATCATGCTCACGACCATGCGCCGACGGTAACGCGCTCGAATGAGCGCAAGGTCCTGATCGCTTTTGTGATTACTTTTACTTTTATGTTGGTAGAAGTCATGGGCGGTGTACTTTCCGGTTCGTTGGCGCTGCTGGCGGATGCGGGACATATGCTGACGGATGCCGCGTCACTGGCGTTGTCCTATGCAGCCTTTCGTTTTGGCCGTCATAATGCAGACACCAAGCGCACCTTTGGCTATTTGCGTTTCGAAGTCATTGCCGGGTTTATCAATGCGCTGACGCTGTTTGCTATCGTCATCTGGATAGCCTACGAAGCGTGGCTGCGTTTTCGCCAGCCGCATGAGGTGCTGGCAGGGCTGATGCTGGTCGTAGCGGCGATCGGGCTGCTGGTGAATATTGTGGTGTTCTGGATATTGACGCGCGGCGACAGCGAACATGTCAATATCAAAGGTGCAGCACTGCATGTGATGGGCGATTTGCTGGGTTCCATCGGTGCTATCGCGGCGGCTATTGTGGTCTATTTCACCGGCTGGACCCCCATCGATCCTATCCTGTCGCTGGTGGTGTCCTTGCTGATCTTGCGCAGCGCATGGGCGTTATTGAAAAAATCGCTGCACATACTCTTGGAAGGGGCACCCGCCAATGCCATGCCGCAAGAGATTGAACGCTATCTTAAAGAGAGCGTAACGGGAGTGGCAGACATCCACCATGTGCACGTGTGGATGATCACGTCGGGGCGCATCCTGGCCACATTGCATGTACGCGCCAAAGAGGGGGCGGACGTGCGTCAGGTGGTTCGGCAGGTAGAGCGCGAGCTTTATGACCGTTTTCACGTAGAACACGCAACGGTTGCCATTGACTGGGGTGATGAAGATGAGGCGGCCTGTAGGTGCAGCCTGTCACCCTTTAAGGAAATACATCAACATCATGACGATCATTCTCATCATCATGATACGGACATATCTGTTACGTGAGGGCACGCACATTGAGTCGTCATGCCATGCTTTCTCTGCATGAAACTACCATCCTGTCAGAAACGTTTCGTCTGATGGGCGATCCTACCCGTTTGCGCATTTTGCATTTCTGCCTGACGGGACCACATGCTGTCGGTGACATTGCGCAAAACCTGGCGCTTTCACCGTCACTGGTGAGTCACCATTTACGCTTGCTACGCGGCGCGCGCTTGGTGAAGCGGGAGCGCAGGTCACGCCAGATTTTTTATACCGTGGCGGATCACCATGTCACCACCATGTTGCTGGACATGGTGAACCACATTGGCGAATCACAAGAAGAAGAGTGATATCTGTCAGAAAACGGGCCTGCATGCTGAAAGGGTTGCCACAGGCTTCTCGCTACGAGTAGGGTAGTTGTGGTTTTTTTACGGCTACCGTTGATAACGCGAGGGGGAGAAATGGGGGCGATTCTTTTATTGGAATCTCGGGCAGAGGAACTGCGTGCGCTGTTAAGCACGAAAGCATCGGGGTTGGATTATTGCCTTCCTGATGACGGAGAAGACGCCGTCGCGCGCTGTGACATTTGGCTTGGTGAGCCGGACCGGGCGGTATCGCTGCTAACCGCTGGGCATCGCCCTGCATGGCTGCAATCTACCTGGGCTGGCTTCAAGCCGCTGCTTGCAGCGGGTCTCCCGCAAGATTACCGTTTGAGTCGCGCCGTAGGGGTGTTTGGTCAGCCGATTGCACAATACATCCTGGCGCATCTGTTGGCGCACGAGCAGCGTTTGTTCGCATTGCAGGCACAGCAGCAACGTCAGGAGTGGGATCGCCACCTGTCCGGGCTGTTGACGGGCAAAACCTTATTGATCGTTGGCGCGGGTGATATTGGCGCTGAGGTGGCCGCCATGTTGCGGTCATTTGGCGTAACGCTACACGGGATCGTTAATACACCGCGGGCGTTGCCCGGTTTTGCGCGTGTGTCGGGGATTGACGCGCTGGCGCACGACGTGGCGCAGGCCGACTATGTAGTGAACCTGCTGCCGGATACGCCGAAAACGCAGAATCTATATAACGCAGATTTGTTCGCATGCATGAAACCTTCCTCGGTATTTATCAACGTGGGGCGCGGCACGTCCGTGGTGGATGACGATCTGGTGGCGGCGCTGCGAGCAGGAAAATTGGCGAGAGCGGTGCTGGATGTTTTTCGTCAGGAGCCGCTGTCGCCAGAACACCCTTTCTGGCTAATGCCCCGGTTGACGTTGACGCCGCATATTGCCGGTCCGATGGTGCCAGCGCTGATGGCGGACCTGTTCCTGGACAACTTGCAACGTTACTCCCAAGGTGCAGCGCTGCGCGGCGAGGTTGATTTTTCACGCGAGTATTGAGTTCGCAGGTATTGAGCACCAGCGCGCAGGGAATGACCACTTGCGCGCATTTTCACTGAAAAGGGCTTGCCAGCCTGAAATAATTGGTACATAATGTTCACCGCTAACACGAAGTGTTGAATAAATTTAGTATATTCAATGTGTTACCGTTAGCTGAATTACACTTCCTAAGCGGGAATAGCTCAGTTGGTAGAGCACGACCTTGCCAAGGTCGGGGTCGCGAGTTCGAGTCTCGTTTCTCGCTCCAATTTTTGTTCTATAGACTTCCATTAACGTCTATAGTTCTATGATTCAACAGGGTAATCGCTCTTTTGAGCATCCAGCGAAATCCGCTGAAAACCACCGTCAACCACGCCGAAGTAGTACACAAATTAGTACACGGAAAGCGGGTGAATGACGGATGCGGATTGTTTGCTGAGTCGTTTTCCTTTGCGCGGTACTCCTCTCTTCAACCTTGAAGGAGGTATACCCTATGGCGTTAACCGATGCCGTCGCCCGGCAGGCCCGCACCACCGGCAAAGCCTACACTCTCAACGATAGCGACGGGTTGTCACTGTTCGTGACCGCCAACGGCGCGAAGAAATGGCACTTCCGTTTTTCGTTGCAGGGTAAACAGCAGCGCATTTCCTTAGGTTCCTATCCTGAATTTTCCCTTAAACAGGCGCGCCAGCAGCGTGATGAATTGCGCACGCAGTTGGCCGGGGGCATCGATCCGCGCAATTACAGCCAGCAGTCCAATGCCGCAGCGCAGAATACCTTTGACGCGCTATTCCGCCAGTGGCGCGACTTCAAGGTGCTGAGTCTGGAGCGCGGACGGCAAAGCTCGCTGTCGCAGATCGATCGCATCTTCGCCAAAGACGTGCTGCCGTCGCTGGGCGGTCTGTCGATTTTTGACGTGGAGCCGTCGTATATTCTGGCGGCTCTGCGCCGGATAGAGCGGCGCAAGGCGCTTACCACCGCCGAAAAGGTGCGCACCTGGCTGAATCAGTTATTCCGCTACGCCAAAGTGGAAAAGGGCGTGCGCTACAATCCGGCCAGCTACCTGGATATCGTGGCCACGCCCCGTCTGCCGGTGACGCACAATCCCTTTTTGCGCATGGATGAGTTACCGTCGTTTTTGCGCAAGCTGCGCGACTACGGCGGGCAGGAGACAACCCAACAGGGCTTACGCCTGCTGTTGTTGACCGGCGTGCGTACTGGCGAGCTGCGCCTTGCTGAACCTAATCAGTTCGATCTTAAGCGTGGGTTGTGGATTATTCCGCCCGCATCGGTCAAACAGTTGCAGGTCAGGATGCGCAGGGAGGGTAACAGCGTTCCAGCTTATGTGGTGCCGCTGCCGCGACAGGCCATCGATATCGTGAAAGCGCTTTTAACCTTGCAGCAGCGACGACCGGCGCAATGCTACCTGCTTCCCAATTGCAACAACCTGCAAAAGCGCATCAGTGAAAATACGCTTAACAGCGCGCTGAAACGCATGGGTTATGCAGACCGACTAACCGGTCACGGCATCCGGGCGACGATCTCGACGGCGCTTAACGAACTCGGCTACCCGAAAGAGTGGATCGAGGTACAACTATCCCATGCCGATCCCAATAAGATCCGTGCCGCCTATAACCATGCGTCTTACGTCGAACAGCGGCGGATGATGATGCAGGAATGGGCCGACCGGTTGGATCGGTGGGAAGCCGGGGAGCCGGTGACGAAAACCGCTGCGTCGCAGGATGTCGGCGCGTTTGGCATGGCGGTGAAAAGTCGGATGTTGGCTGCTGAGGGATCGCCGTTGTTACGCGAGGTTATTTCGCGCTGAGCGGCTTATGTTTCGTCGGGATTTTGTTGATGATGTTAATCGGGTCGAGAGAGAGTAAATGGGAAAGATGGATGAACTCGACAATATCTAACCGACGTTCTCCGTTCTCGACCTTTGCGATAAACGATTGAGGGCGATCCAGTGCCTGTGCCAAACTTTCCTGTGTGATCCCTTTCGCTACACGCGCCTCACGCAGTGCCTTGATAACACGCTGATATTCATCGGAGTAAATAGAAGCCATTGTTGTTAATCCCGGTAGAAATACCGGGTTGACTATCAATGACAGTTTGTTTTATCCCAAAAAAGGATATTGGTATTTATCGCTTAAATGATTCTATTTATTTGGCCATTTTTTGTGTGATGATTTTTTCCAGAACCGGAGCTGGATCGACAGACAACAAATACGCCAGCAAAGCAAATTCCACGACATCCAGCTTGCGCTCACCACTCTCGACTTTAGCGATAAATGATTGTGGTCGACCTAACATATCGGCCAGTTTTTGCTGGCTGATACCTTTACTGATTCTGGCCTCGCGAAGCGTTCTGATAACCAACTGATATTCCTCTGAATAAATTGATGTCATCTCGCTAACCTTGATCTATATCCCAAAATCGAATATCAATCGTTTATTGGATTATCCCAAAACGGGATAATTGATTGAGTTCGTTATACGAGAGAGTTAGATAAATGAATAAAAATGACTGGCATCATGCTGATATCATTGCTATTTTAAGAAGAAAGGGAACAACATTGTTGGCGGTTTCCAGAGAGGCGGGACTGGCCTCGTCCACATTGGCAAATGCGCTGACGCGACACTGGCCGAAGGGTGAGCGCTTAATTGCTGATGCACTGAAAAAACAGCCGGAAGAGATCTGGCCTTCACGCTATCAGGATATCGGGCGCGGGCAGGGTGGAGAAAGGGAGGTGGATTGAAAACCCACCCGGCGAAAATTTACAAAATTTTTTTCATACTGTTAGTGGATTTAGACGCTCCTTACTGGATTTCTATGGAATAGAAATCCAGTAAGGAGCCAACAAGCGCAGCGCGTTAGCCGCTTGATATACGGATTTTGGCGCAGTAAATTGTCAGTGTTACGCCGCTGTTGCAAGCAGTACTCCCATGTTGCCACGATCTTCAAGGCAACGCACAGGCTCAGCCTGTGTGGTCGACGCCCAACCCGCCCCGCTACCCTCTTGCGGGTGATCGCTGCGGCGATGGTAGCTCACTTATCCCAATGCCTTAGGGCTGTATCCCGTTTGTTCTTCGTGAAGCAACGTCTTTTCGCATACGCACTGATGCTTACAGCACTCCTTATAGCTTATGCAACCGTCTGCGGCCTTTTGCTGCCTCAGAGAATGCATCTATGAGGCAGCGGCGTCACTTCATACGGCGTAAAGCCGTTGCAAGTGACGCCGCGAACGATCTCTGCGTCAGCCCTTACGCCACAGCGCTTTCCGGCGCGACCTGTCATCTGACGCACATTTTCTGTGTCAATTCTTATCAACCCACTTATCAGAGGAGGACTGAACCGATACCTGAGGCAGGCTTTCAGCCTGAGGGGATCACCCTGCTGATGCAGGCGGCTGCACCGAGTGCATAACCGATATCCCCGCCATACCTCAACCGCTGCCGCTCTGGCGCGCAGGTATTGTTCAGTGCGGCACGGAAACCCGTACCGTGAAGCGCCGTGCGCCGGAGAACTGAGGTTATTGAGGATGGGGGGATAACATATGTAACGATTAAGCTGGGAGATGCAGACGTTGGCCCGACAGGCTGGCGGCAGCCATAAGACGGTACATGACCGACTAAAGATTGCAGAGCGGCTTGCCAGTCACCTGTTATTTTTGAATATTCAGATCCGCACGATACAGCATCTCAAAGCGAAACATATCGAATGCTATATCGCCGAGCGGTTAGAACAGGGAATTACCCTGCGCACGCTGCATAACGAGATGGCGGCGGTGCGGGTGATGCTGCGCACCGCTGGACGGAACAAGCTGGCGGATGCGGAACGGCTGAGCAACAAGGCGTTAGGTTTGAGCGGAGCCAGCCGGGACGGCACTCGGAAAGCTACCACGCCGGAGCGGTATCAGACCGCGCTGGCAACCTTGCAACAGAAAGACGCCAGACTCGCGCTGACGCTACAACTGGCACGAATGATGGGTTGTGCTCACAGGAAGCGGTGCAGCGCTCGCAGTCGCTCCAGACATGGGCTACCGCGCTGGAGCGAGGCGACGAATAATTGATGGTGGTATTCGGCACCAAAGGAGGACGGCCCCGACAAACGCGGGTGCTGGATCGGCAAACGTTAATGGAGACAGTGAATTAGGCGCTGACGGTTGCCGCTGCTCGCAACGGTCGGCTGATTGATAAACCGGATCTGAAAAGCGCCATCAACCGCTGGTGTTCACAAACGACTCTGGCAGGACTGAAAGGGCAATATTCCTCGCACAGCCTGCGTTACGCATGGGCACAGGATGCTATGTATTATTATCGGCGGCAGGGTTTCAGTAACCGGGAAGCCCGCGCGCTGGTATCGATGGATTTAGGACATGGGGATGGGCGAGGGCGGTATGTGGAGCTAGTATATGGGGAAAGATGTAAGTTTGGGTGTATCTTCAATGTATAGCTGGCTTTGTTGAATAAATTGTACTAGCTCAGACCTGATCTGACAGTTACCGGTTATTTATACAGGTGTCTGTCAGATTAAATCTGGTTCAGATTTTTTTCTGCCCAGACCCGTTTACCATCAAGTAATGTTGCCATTGG
>NZ_JBPETA010000099.1:0-11508 GCF_051710365.1 Symbiopectobacterium sp.
ATGGCGATGGTCAAAGCGCTTAACCGGATCACGCTATTAGGAATGCCGAACAGTATTCGCATCACGTAACAATCGACCCGATGGGGCACAGTCGTTACAAGTTCTGATTTATTCAACAAAGCCGCGTCTGCCATTATGGAGAGTAGCGACATTGGCGGTGCGCAGATCGTTTACAATTGGCGTTCACTTGAACCTGAGAAGAACAAATACGACTTCTCTCAGATTGAGAAGGATCTGGCTCGCCTTAAGGTAGCCAATAAAAAACTCTTCATCCAAATTCAGGACCGGTTTTTCGAACAAGATGCCCGGTACGTTCCTGATTATCTGATGAATGATGCCAGGTATGGTGGTGGGATATCGCCACAATTTGATAATCCTGGCGAAGGGAAGCCAATTGGGTCGGGTTGGGTGGCACGGCAATGGGATCCTGCTGTGCGTCAACGTTATCAGGCTTTGTTGGCAGCAATTGCAGAGCGTTTCGATGGCCAAGTCTATGGTGTGAACTTACCCGAAACAGCCATTGATCTTGACAAGAAAAATCTACCCAAGGGATTCTCCTGCGATAACTATTTCGCAGGAGAAATGGAAAATCTTACCTTTGCGCGAAAGGTCTTCGCCAAATCACACGTAGTACAATATGTCAATTTCTGGCCATGCGAATGGAACAACGACCACAACTACTACATGGGCAGACTGTTTGAGTTTGCCAGTACCAACAATATTAGACTTGGTGGCCCGGATATTGTTCCCCACCGCAAGGCGCAAATGAAGAACTCATATCAGTTCTTCAATAAATACAAAGGTAAACGGGCACTCATTGCCATGGCAGTACAGGAGCCGACCTTGACCTACAGGAACCCTAATACGGGTAAGCTATTTAGCAAGGATGAGTTTGTACAATTCGCAAAAGATTATCTCGGTGCAGATATCATTTTCTGGAGCACGACGTCTCCCTGGTTAGCTAAGAAATAGGTAACGGTCGCGAGATCATCCTGTAGGGTCTTTTACAGATAAAATCACAGCGCCCCTCGGACAAAAGCACTAATAACAAGCGTAAATTGTCGTGCAGATTGGTTCGAATGTTGCCGCCTTTGCACAGCGGAAATTTCTGGGGTTCCGGCGTAGAACCCCAATAACATGAAAGCGACAATTACAGCACTATCCGTTGAACGGGATGAATGGGGCTACTGGACACATCCAAAATATGAAGAGCTTTGTGCCGGGCGTGAATCTATTCCTACCGCTGAGTTTGATGAATGGATGCAAGCCAATGGCATGGATTGGGGTATTTCGTATCTGGAAACATATCCAAACGCTGAGGCTATCCGGGATCGTTATTTTGAAACCGGCGACCCTGATGTATCAGGCTGGAACCCAACTCCGCCAGAGGGTGAAGGTTGGTTTGTTGGCTCTATCCACGATACTGAGGATGGACCGGTTTGTATCCGGTTGAGTATCAAGGCGTTATCGTAGAACAACAGACAGCTGTTCATACATACAGTATTTTATCTTATACTCGCCTCGCAATTAACATCGAGGTATGCATGAGACACAAAGATTTGCTCGCGAGTGCTTTTTACAACGCACAACGCAGAGATGAGAGAAACCGGCTTGTAGCGTCAACGACTGACATTATCAAAGAGGCAAGGAAACTCTCAAGCAAAGAGATAGGGCCAGGCGAGATACGTGACTAAATCGACTGGTATGGACGTGGCTGGGTGATTCAGGAAGAAACACCAGCCAATAACAAAGTAAGGGGCCGAAATTGGCCCCTATTGTTAATCCATATTTAACAGTGGATTACATATTGTCGATAATATCCTGCGCAAACTCGCTACATTTCCGCAGCTTAGCGCCTTCCAGCTGACGTTCGAAATCGTAGGTCACGGTCTTGTTCTTGATAGCGCCTTCCATACCCTTAACAATTAGGTCGGCCGCTTCGAACCAGTGCATGTGGCGCAGCATCATTTCCGCAGAAAGAATGACTGAACCGGGGTTCACTTTATCCTGACCGGCATATTTCGGCGCTGTACCGTGAGTCGCTTCGAAAAGCGCGCATTCATCACCAATGTTGGCACCGGGCGCGATACCAATACCGCCGACCTGAGCAGCCAACGCATCGGAAATGTAGTCGCCGTTCAGGTTCATACAAGCGATAACGTCGTACTCCGCCGGACGCAGCAGAATCTGTTGCAGGAACGCATCGGCAATCACATCTTTGATGATAATGTCTTTGCCGCTGTTCGGGTTCTTGATTTTAACCCACGGCCCACCGTCGATCAGCTCACCGCCGAATTCGTCACGTGCCAACTGGTAGCCCCAGTCTTTAAACGCGCCTTCGGTGAATTTCATGATGTTGCCCTTGTGGACTAACGTCACAGATTCACGATCGTTGACGATAGCGTACTCAATGGCGGCACGCACCAAACGCTTTGTTCCCTCTTCAGAGCACGGCTTGATACCAATACCGCACTGTTGCGGGAAGCGGATCTTGCTCACACCCATCTCGTCACGCAGGAATTTGATCACCTTGTCAGCTTCAGCGGTACCGGCTTTCCACTCGATACCCGCATAAATGTCTTCGGAGTTTTCACGGAAGATCACCATGTCAGTCAGCTCAGGCTGTTTAACCGGGCTTGGTGTACCTTCGTAATAACGAACCGGACGCAGACAAATATAGAGATCCAGTTGTTGACGTAGAGCAACGTTCAGAGAACGGATACCGCCGCCGACAGGCGTAGTCAATGGGCCTTTGATGGCGACACGGTAATCACGAATCAAATCCAGCGTCTCTTCCGGCAACCAGACATCGCTGCCATACACTTGAGTGGATTTTTCACCGGTGTAGATTTCCATCCATGAGATAGCGCGTTTGCCGTCATAAGCTTTTTTCACTGCGGCATTAACAACATTGATCATCGCAGGAGTCACATCCACGCCGATACCGTCGCCTTCGATAAAGGGGATGATCGGATTATTAGGAACGTTCAGCTTACCTTGGGCATCAACAGTGATTTTTTGTCCGTCTGTTGGTACAACTACTTTGCTTTCCATTAACCTCTCCTTCGAGCGCAATTTTGTTAATGATTTGTAAGATGCGCGTCAATACTACTTGAATATTTTACCCGCGCCAATCGCAAACCATTTCGAGTATAATGCCTTTGTAACTCTCGGCTATAAAGATGATGAATAAATTCTCGGTTAAAAATCAAAACATTAAGCGATTCAGCTCGCAAACTTCGCGTAAACGCGCGGTTTCCACTGCGCCGCGCCGCATCGTTCTGTTCAACAAACCTTTTGACGTGCTTCCGCAGTTTACCGACGAAGCAGGCCGCACTACCCTGAAAGACTATATCCCTTTTCCTGATATTTATGCCGCAGGACGGTTGGATCGTGATAGCGAGGGTCTAATGATTCTCACTAATGACGGAAAACTGCAAGCCCGACTCACTCAACCGGGGAAAAAAACCGCGAAAATCTATTATGTTAAGGTAGAAGGCACCCCGACAGAAGCAGATTTGCAGCAATTTCGTCGCGGCTTGCCGTTGAAAGATGGCATGACATTGCCCGCAGGCGCAGAAATTGTTGCTTCCCCGGAGTGGCTATGGGCACACGTGCCGCCGATTCGCGAAAGGAAAACCGTTTCAGACAGTTGGCTAAAAATCACGCTGCATGAGGGGCGAAACCGTCAGGTTCGTCGCATGACAGCGCACATAGGCTATCCAACCCTACGCCTGATACGCTACGGTATGGCCAATCAGACACTGGACCATTTACCACCTGGCACCTGGCACCTGGCACCTGGCACCTGGAGAGAGATTCTTAATGTTTAAACCGCATGTTACCGTAGCCTGTGTGGTACAGGCTGAAAACCATTTTTTAATCGTTGAAGAAGAGATTCGCGGTAAAGTAACCTGGAACCAGCCCGCAGGGCACCTTGAGGCTAACGAAACATTGATTCAGGCGGCTCGACGCGAACTGTGGGAAGAAACCGGCATCAGTGCAGCACCGCAGGCTTTTCTGCGTCTTCACCAGTGGATTGCCCCCGACCAAACCCCGTTTCTGCGTTTTTGCTTTGCCATTGATCGCCCAGTAAGACTTCCAACCACCCCGCATGACAGCGATATCAGTTGCTGTCACTGGCTCAGCGCCGAGGAAATTCTGCATTCCACGCAGTTGCGATCGCCGCTGGTGGCAGAAAGTATTCGCTGCTATCAGACGACAGAACGCTATCCGCTCAGCCTGCTGGGAGCCTTTAACTGGCCTTTTGAAATGCCCAATGCGCAGGATTAGCCATGCAGCCCGGGCAACATCATGATAAAATATGCCGCTTGTTTTTCATGCTGACGCGTTGAAGTCCTTTGAGCCGCGCGTCAACACTTCAGTTCGTGAGACGCCCATGTCAGATAACAGCCAGAAAAAAATCATTGTCGGGATGTCCGGCGGTGTCGATTCTTCCGTTTCCGCCTACCTGTTACAGCAACAGGGCTATCAGGTTGAAGGCCTGTTCATGAAGAACTGGGAGGAAGACGATGACACGGAGTATTGCTCTGCCGCTACCGATCTGGCCGATGCGCAAGCCGTATGCGACAAATTGGGCATTGTGCTACACACCGTCAATTTTGCTGCGGAATATTGGGATAATGTTTTTGAACATTTTCTGGCGGAATACCGTGCGGGCCGCACGCCCAACCCCGATATTCTGTGTAACAAAGAGATAAAATTTAAAGCGTTTTTGGAGTTTGCCGCTGAAGATCTAGGGGCCGACTATATCGCTACCGGCCACTATGTTCGCCGCCATGACAGCGGCTGCGCCACGCGTCTGTTGCGCGGAAAAGACGGCAACAAAGATCAGAGTTATTTCCTTTACACGCTCAGCCACCAGCAAATCTCGCAAAGCCTGTTCCCGGTGGGAGAGCTGGAAAAACCTGAGGTGCGCCGTATCGCAGAACGCCTTGGTCTGGCAACCGCGCAGAAAAAAGATTCCACTGGTATCTGTTTTATCGGTGAACGCAAATTCCGAGATTTTCTGGCGCGCTACTTGCCTGCGCAGCCGGGACCTATCCTGTCCGTCGATGACGGCAAACCCATGGGGCAGCATCAGGGCTTGATGTACCACACGCTGGGACAGCGCAAAGGGCTGGGCATCGGCGGTGTCAAAGAGGGCAGCGAAGATCCCTGGTATGTGGTTGATAAAGACGTTGCGAATAATATTCTGTATGTTGCGCAAGGACACAATCATCCACGCCTGATGTCACAGGGACTTATCGCGCAACAGCTGCATTGGGTCGATCGCCAACCGCGCCTTGAACCTTTCCGCTGTGTCGTGAAAACGCGATATCGTCAGGAAGACATTCCCTGTACGGTAACCCCGCTGGATAGCGAACGCATCAGCGTTCGTTTTGATGTGCCGGTCGCTGCCGTCACACCGGGTCAATCCGCGGTGTTTTATCAGGGAGAGGTTTGCCTTGGCGGCGGCATCATCGAAGAACGAGTACAGGAGTAGCCTGTGGCTAAAAATTACCAGGACATCACGCTGGCTCTGGCGGGCGTTTGCCAATCTGCCCATCTGGTTCAACAGTTGGCGCACCATGGCCACTGTGATAATGACGTACTGCAAACCTCGCTCAACAGCCTGTTGGATATGAATCCCGGATCTACCGTGGCAGTATTCGGTGGCGATGAGCGTAACGTAAAGGTCGGATTGGAAACCTTGCTGGGTGTTTTAAACAGCAGCGCCAAGGGCGTAGGCGCAGAATTATCCCGCTATGCTTTTAGTTTGATTGCCCTTGAGCGCAAGTTAAGTGGCAATAGCGCAGCGCTCGACAAATTGGGTAACCGTATTAGCCAACTATCACGCCAACTCGAACATTTCGAGCTCATGTCAGAGACGATTATCAGCGCTCTGGCCGGGATTTATGTCGATGTCATCAGCGCACTGGGCCCGCGAATTCAGGTAACCTGTTCCCCGGAAGTGCTGAAAAATGCGCAGGTGCAGGCCAAAGTGCGCGCCGCGCTGCTGGCGGGTATCCGTGCGGCGGTACTGTGGCAACAGGTCGGTGGTGGACGTTTGCAACTGATGTTTTCTCGCGCTCGTTTGGTGAAAGAAGCCAAACAAATACTGGCCCGTTGTTAATCCATGGGCGGCCGCTTGCGAGATAAACAAACGGCGCTGAGGCCACCCATGCATCATCACAACACCTAAACGTTGCTGATGTTATCGTTTTTAATTTATGTGTTGTTAAACCTATACTTTGATAAATACACCCCAGGAGTTGCTTGCGATGGAATTATCCTCACTGACCGCCGTATCCCCAATTGATGGTCGCTACGGTGATAAAGTCAGCACGTTACGCGCTATTTTCAGTGAATTTGGTTTACTGAAATTTCGTGTGCAGGTTGAAGTCCGCTGGCTGCAAAAATTGGCAGCCTGTACAGAAATCAAGGAAGTTCCTGCATTTTACGCCGACGCAAACGCTTTCCTTGATAAAATTGTCGCAGAATTCAATGAAACTGACGCCGCACGTATCAAAACCATCGAACGCACGACCAATCATGATGTGAAAGCGGTCGAGTATTTTCTGAAAGAAAAAGTCGCGGCGGTCCCTAGCCTGCATGCGGTCAATGAATTTATCCATTTCGCCTGTACGTCAGAAGATATTAACAACCTGTCTCACGCCTTGATGCTGGATTGCGCACGCCGTGATGTCATTCTGCCGTTCTGGCGTCAAATTATTGGTGCCCTCAAGACGTTGGCACAGCAGTATCGCGACATTCCCCTGCTCTGCCGCACCCACGGCCAGCCCGCAACGCCGTCGACCATCGGCAAAGAGTTCGCCAACGTGGTTTACCGCATGGAGCGCCAATATCACCAACTGCAACAGTTCGAAATTCTTGGCAAAATCAATGGCGCAGTGGGTAACTACAACGCGCATTTGGCCGCTTATCCCACACTGGACTGGCACGCATTCAGCGAAAGCTTCGTCACCTCGCTGGGTATTCAGTGGAATCCCTACACCACGCAGATTGAACCGCACGACTACATCGCGGAACTTTTTGACTGCATAGCCCGCTTCAATACCATTCTGATCGATTTCGATCGGGATATCTGGGGTTATATCGCACTGAATCACTTCAAGCAGAAAACCATCGCGGGTGAAATTGGTTCTTCCACAATGCCGCACAAGGTGAACCCGATCGACTTCGAAAACTCCGAAGGCAATCTGGGACTGGCCAATGCCGTACTGGGCCATTTGGCAACCAAGTTGCCAGTGTCACGCTGGCAGCGTGATTTGACCGATTCCACCGTACTTCGTAACTTAGGTGTGGGTATCGGTTATGCGCTAATCGCTTATCAAGCAACCCTGAAAGGCATCAGCAAACTGGAAGTGAACCGCGACCGTCTGCTGGATGAGCTGGACAACAACTGGGAAGTGCTGGCTGAACCTATCCAAACGGTCATGCGCCGTTATGGTATTGAGAAGCCTTATGAGAAACTGAAAGAACTGACACGTGGAAAACGCGTTGACGGTGCAGGCATCCAGGCCTTTATTGACGGTCTCGAACTGCCTGAAGAAGAAAAAACACGCCTAAAAGCGATGACGCCATCAACCTATATTGGTCACGCGGTGACGCTGGTAGACACGTTAAAATAACGTGTAAGCACGAGGGGTAACAGTCCCTCGCGCCTGCTTTGCGATTGATTATTGGTTCGCGTTAGGCTTTTTCTCCATTCCCTCGACGTTTGTTTACATTTAGTTTACTGCGATTGTGGATAATTCACATCGCCACCGCCAATGCTCAATTCTGCTTTTTTGTTAGAATTAGGAGGCATAGCCCGGATCGTCTAGTTCAATGAAGGATAAAGTCATGCGCGTACTGGTTGTTGAAGATAATGTGTTGCTGCGCCATCACCTCACCGTTCAGATGAAAGAAATGGGCCATCAGGTTGATGCGGCTGCGGATGCTAAAGAAGCAGATTATTTCCTGCATGAACATGCCCCTGATATCGCTATTCTGGACTTGGGATTGCCCGTTGAAGATGGTATGACGCTGATTCGCCGTTGGCGCAATCAGCAAGTGAAGCTGCCCATTTTGGTGCTGACAGCACGAGAAAGTTGGCAGGATAAAGTCGCCGTACTTGAAGCCGGTGCTGATGACTACGTAACGAAACCCTTTCATCTTGAGGAAGTCGTTGCCCGAATGCAGGCGCTGATGCGACGTAACAGCGGCCTGGCTTCCCAGTTAATCAGTTTGCCACCGTTCGAAATTGATCTGTCGCGTCGTGAATTAATGGTGGCGGGTACGCCGATTAAGCTCACAGCATTTGAGTACACAATTATTGAGACGCTGATTCGTAACAACGGTAAGGTGGTCAGCAAGGAGTCACTCATGTTGCAACTTTATCCTGATGCAGAATTGCGTGAAAGCCACACTATTGATGTCTTGATGGGACGTTTGCGCAAAAAATTGCAACTGTTGTATGATGCCGACGTCATCACTACCGTGCGAGGCCAAGGCTATCGTTTTGATTTGGTCGCCTCTTCATAGCTATGCGTGTAAAAAGACTGCCATTCTCCTTACGTGTCCGTTTTCTGCTTGCTGCTGTCGCTATAGTGCTGGCCCTATCGCTGTCTTATGGGGCCATCGCTATTATTGGCTACAGCGTAAGTTTCGATAAAACGTCATTCCGTTTGCTGCGCGGTGAAAGCAACCTGTTTTACCGTCTGGCGCAGTGGAAGGATCATCAGCTTAGCGTCACCATGCCGTCCGACATGGATATCAGCTATCCCACTCTGGTGCTGATTTACGATCAGGACGGCAAAATTCTCTGGCGCGAACGCGAAGTACCGGAACTGGAAGCGCTGATCAAACCCGAGTGGCTGACAAAAACCGATTACCACGAACTTGATACCAACACCCAGACCTGCAGCGCGGTACTCAAAGGTGATGCTCAGGTCCTCAGCAAGCTGACCCGCTTTAGCAGCAAGGTAGAAGAAACTCCGTTCACCCACTCCATCGCCGTCAATACCTACCCGGCCACAGAAAATCTGCCCGCGTTAACCATTGTCGTGATTGATAAAATCCCCCAAGAACTGCAACAGGCAGATATGGTCTGGGAGTGGTTTAGCTATGTTTTTATCGCCAATTTACTGTTAGTGCTACCTTTACTCTGGCTCGCTGCCCACTGGAGTTTGCACCCGATCAAGACGCTGGCGGAACAGGTTGCCGATTTGGAAAATGGCACCCGCGAACAGCTTGATGAGAATCCACCGCGCGAACTTTATAGCCTGGTGCGCAACCTCAACATTCTGCTCAATAACGAACGTAAGCGTTATCAAAAATACCGCACGGCGCTAACTGATCTAACGCATAGCCTAAAAACACCTCTTGCCGTGCTACAAACCACATTACGTGCGCTGCGCACGGATAAAGAAGTGCATATCGAACAGGCAGAACCGGTGATGCTGGCGCAAATCAGCCGTATCTCACAACAGATAGGCTACTACCTGCATCGCGCGAGCATGCGTTATGAACACAATCTGCTGCTGCGTGAGGTGCACTCCGTTCCGGCATTGCTTGATGGCCTGTGTTCCGCACTGAACAAAGTGTATCAGCGTAAAGGCGTTGTCATCACGTTGGATATTTCCCCGGAATTAACCTTTGTCGGCGAAAAAAACGACTTTATGGAAGTGCTGGGTAACGTGCTCGACAACGCCTGTAAATACAGCCTTGAGTTTGTTGAAGTGAGCGCACAGTATTCGGACCATCGCCTGCATTTGCTGATCGACGATGATGGCCCCGGCATACTGCGCAGCCAACGTGAAATGATTTTCCAACGTGGTCAACGGGCGGATACGCTGCGCCCCGGTCAGGGCATTGGACTCTCCGTCGCGCTGGATATTATCGAGCAATACGAAGGGGAAATTATCATCACCGACAGTGTCCTTGGTGGTGCCCGCGTTGAAACCATTTTCGGCCGCCAGCATCCACATCCTGATTACCCTCGGCCTTGTTGTCATCACACTGCCGCTCTGTGCTGCAACTCCGACGCTGAAAGGGTTATACTCTTACAGCCCCCCTTTGTTGGAACACATGGTATGGATTATCAACTGAATCTCGATTGGCCATCTTTCATGGCGAATTACTGGCAAAAACGCCCTGTGGTGATCAAACAGGGTTTTATCGATTTCATCGATCCCATATCCCCCGATGAACTTGCCGGGCTGGCAATGGAAAACGAAGTTGACAGCCGTTTAGTCAGCCACGGTCCTTGCGACAGCTTTGACCATTTAGGTGAACACAACTGGTCCTTGCTGGTGCAGGCCGTTGACCATTGGCATGACGCCTCAGCGGCACTGATGCGCCCGTTTCGTCATATTCCCGACTGGCGTACCGATGATTTGATGATCTCATTCTCCGTACCGGGCGGCGGCGTAGGGCCGCATATCGACCAATATGACGTATTCATCATTCAGGGAACCGGTCAGCGCCGCTGGCGCGTCGGGGAAAAGATCCCCATGAAGCAGCACTGCCCTCACCCGGATCTTCTCCAGGTGGATCAGTTCGAGCCGATTATTGATGAGCTGATGTCTCCAGGCGATATTCTCTATATTCCGCCCGGCTTTCCCCATGAAGGCTATTCATTGGAAAATGCACTCAACTACTCGGTCGGCTTTCGTTCACCTAACGGGCGTGAACTCGTCAGCGGTTTTGCCGATTATGTACTGGCTCGTGAGTTGGGGAGCTATCTTTATAGCGATCCCGATATCCCTGAACGTGAACACCCGGCCACGGTATTGCCCCAGGAACTGGATGCACTGCAAAAAATGATGCTGGATCTGGTGCAGCAACCGAAACACTTCCAGCGTTGGTTTGGTGAGTTTATTACGCAATCGCGTCATGAGCTGGATATCGCGCCGCCAGAGCCGCCATATCAACCCGGTGAAGTTTACGAATTACTTCAGCAAGGGGCTGCTTTACGCCGGTTAAACGGATTACGCGTACTCTGCGTGGCAGAGCAGTGCTTTGTCAACGGTGAGTGCCTCGACACCCCACACCATAGCGCTGCACTCGCCCTGTCAGAGCAGTTGACGTTTGAAGGCAGTGTGTTGGGCGAAGCATTGGAAGATCCTTCCTTCCTGGCAAAATTGACGGTGTTCATTAACAGCGGCTATTGGTATTTTATGGATTAAATAATACTGTTATCCTCAGTTGATACCGGTCATTTTTAATGACCGGTATCAATATAAACCTCACATTTCCCTCATCAACAATATGTTTATTACTACAGTATCAACATCTAACTGATATACATCTATAAAAATAAAACGGTCCTTAAAGCCGTAATATATCCACCGCAATACAAGGTGAACAGTGTATTCATCCGTCATTCCGCACCTACTTTAAGAATAAATTCGACGGTATCGCTCGCCGAGAACATCAACGATGGTCTTGTGAATAGAATTGAGGTTGGATACTTGTGGTGGTCTGTCACCAATACTGAAC
>NZ_JBPETA010000100.1:0-11386 GCF_051710365.1 Symbiopectobacterium sp.
AAGGAATATCGACGGATCGCCACACGTTATGAAAAAACGGCAAGAAACTATCTAGCAATGGTGAAACTGGGCTGCATCCGCGTGTTTTACCACCGGTTACGCAATTAAGGGACACAGCCTAGCACTGATTTTATTGTGTCCGTTAACCGCAATGGCTGATCAACTCTTTTTAAAGCCTGGGCAGTCAAAAACATTACGAACCAAAGGGCGTGTTAATACGGTATTTATCTCAGATCCTTCAGTAGCGGACTATAAAGTATTGAATGAAAACACCATCGTATTGTATGCGAAAGTGCCCGGTATTTCAGAGGTCACTGCCTATGATGCTGACACAAAAATTTTAGCTGATTTACAAATAAATGTTGATTCATTCCTGGGGGATATCAATCAGCGCATTGTGCTTGAATTTCCCGGTAGTCAGGTGGTGGTTAAGAGTTTTATCAGCGGTGAAGGTAAATCTTATATCCTGACGGGGACTGTGCCCGATGAGGAAACCCGTGGGGCGGTATATCAGTTAGTGGGCAGTGTCGTAGGGAAGGAAAGCCGAGATCTGAAGGTAAAACATGGTTCTGAAGATCATAACAGTTCAGAAGTTTTCTTTATGACAAATAAAGTCTATAGCAATGTAATAAACAGATTGCAATTACCCTCATCCAATCAAGTTAACGTAAAGCTCAGCGTTGTTGAGGTAAGTAAAAAATTCACAGACACTTTAGGGATTGAATGGAGTAATTTAACCTTTAGTGGACTGATTAAAGGAAATGGGGCTGTTAATGATTCTGGAGTTTTCAGTTTGATTGGCCTCAAACGTGGATTCGATGCAGAAAATATCAGTACCACAATCAGTGCTGTTAATAACGACAGTTTGGCTAGGGTGCTAGCGCAACCTAATCTTACGGTGTTGTCCGGTGAAGTGGCCAGCTTTTTAGTTGGTGGAGAAATCCCGCTTTTAGTGCAAAGCAAAGATGGTACAACTGTGCAATATAAAGAGTATGGTATTCGGTTAAACGTTGCTGCCAAAGTTGAAAAAAAACAGAAAATAAAATTGTTGGTTTCTAACGAAATCAGCAGTGTCTCTGGGAGTTATGCATACAATAATTACAGCATACCTCAGATAAAAACGCGGCGTTCCAGCTCTACGATCGAAGTGGCTGATGGTGATAGCTTTGTGATTGGGGGCTTACTCAATGAAGAGGATGTGGAATCACTGACCAAGGTCCCTTTCATTAGTGATATTCCTATTCTTGGGGCGCTGGCGCGTAAATCTCACACGGAAAGAAATAAAACAGAATTGGTGGTCTTTGCGACTGTCGATCTGGTTAAACCCGTGTCTTCGGCATCACGACAGAAAATTCAGTTACCTGAATATCACCGTAGCTCATCCGTTCAATTATTTTTTAATAGTGGTGTAGATAAAAATACCCGTGAAGGACGGCTTGCCAGTGATGCCCGCAGTTTTATGGAACGCGGTGGTTTTGCCAAATAGTCATGATAAACCAGGGCGCTATACATTGGAGTTTCGCATGAAATTATTTTTTGATACCAAATCGAATAATAAAAATACAACTGTGAAGTCACAGAAGAAAAAATTTGCACAGCCCATTTTAATTATTTCACCACGACCTGATGTGATGTCTGATATCGTCAGTCGGTTGTTAATGCATAATTTAGCTGATGTCATACCGCATGAAGCGGATTTTTTTACTATGAATGATAATCCAGCTGCCAGCAATGCCGTCGCGGTTATTGTCGATATTGGTGATGTGGATAATGTTGAACTTATTATGCAGATGGTTGCGCTACTCATCCCGGTTTCGGCAAAACCGATTCTGGTGGGCAATAATGACTCAATTCGCTTTGCACATGCGTTGATGATGGCAGGAACCAACTATCGGCATATTGGATCACAGTTAGCGCAATTGCCCGACCTGATTCGTGACCCTATTCCGGCTACGCATAACCGAGTGACGATGAAAATCAGCGTTCTGGGATGCAAGGGAGGGGCAGGAGCATCCACTGTGGCGCATCAGCTTTTTAAGGCCGCGGGAATGCTGACCTCAATACCCATGCTGTTGGTGCAGGGTTGCAGCGGCAGTCGGGATTTGGATTTATTGTTAGCTAAAGCATTACCCAGCGACGGCAGCATTGCCGATCTTACCGCTCATCAGTCGGTAAAGATGGAAACGTGCGACGCAGCATGGCTGTATGAGGATACCGCGTTTAATCGATATAATCTGGCTTTCTTTGATCATGGAATTCATTCACACCTCGAACAGCAACTGGAACAGGTATTTATGCAGTCCCATGTCATTGTGTTGGTGATTTCACGGGCGTTAGCCTCATTGCGTGTGGCGAAAAATATACTTGAAGAGCATAAACGTTTCTTGCTGGCAAACCCACTGAAAGAAACGCGTATTTTTCTGTGTTTAAACGAGAGTCATCCCAAAAATACGGATGAGCTTGTTAATGCTGATATTGAAGAGTATCTCGGGCTCGCTATTTTTAGCGTAAATGCCTACAACGTTCATCATAATCCACTCTCCTCAGAGAGTTCACTTTATCGACTTGCTGCTCACCTGTTAGGCAAGTCGTTGGACCCTAAGCCCTCTCGTAAGGTTCTGTTTTCCCTGCCGACTTTTCGTCGTACTGCGCGTCAAAATGCGGTCGTGTGATTTTTGGTCTTTTTGATATCTGAGCGGTGGTAAACAGAACAAGTGAAAGAGGGAAAAGGTGATGAATATTGAAACTGAAATGACCAGCACACTGCTCTATTTCCGCGAGCAGGTGCTTAAAAATATCGATTTAGAGCGTATTGATGAGTTAAAAAATCAGCGCGATGCGCTGTTGCGAGAAGTTAACGACGCCATTCAACGCGTGATGAATAAAGCAGGACAATATCTTTCAAGCAGGGTTTGCAACTGCTTAAGCGAGCTTATTGCCGATGAGATTACGGGGTATGGACCGCTGCGTGAGTTGATGGAAGATGAAAGTGTCAGTGACATTCTGGTTAATGGGCCTGAACGTATTTTTGTTGAGCGAGCGGGGAAATTGGAATTAGTCGATAAGCGTTTTATCAGCAACGAGCAGTTGATTGATATTGCCCGTCGACTGGTTGCGCGGGTGGGGCGCCGCGTTGATGACTCGCAACCGTTGGTCGATGCGCGCATGCCTGACGGTAGTCGCCTGAACGTGGTCATCGCGCCTGTTGCACTGGATGGTGCTTCGATCTCAATTCGTAAGTTTGGCTCCGGGCAGAGAACGCTGGCCAATCTGATTGAGTACGGCAGTATGAATGAGATGATGGCGAATTTCCTGGTCATCGCGAGTCGCTGTCGCGTAAATATTATTGTCTCTGGCGGGACCGGGTCTGGGAAAACAACCCTGCTAAATGCCATGTCCCATTATATCGATGAAGGCGAGCGGGTACTGACGCTGGAAGATGCAGCTGAGCTGCGTTTACAGCAACCGCATGTTGTCAGGCTGGAAACCCGTATGGCCGGTGCCGAGAACCAAGGCCAGATTACTATGCGTCATCTCGTCGTCAATGCACTGCGTATGAGGCCCGATCGCATCATTATCGGGGAGTGCCGGGGAGAAGAAACGTTCGAAATGTTGCAGGCAATGAACACCGGCCATGATGGCTCCATGTCAACCTTGCATGCCAACTCACCGCGTGATGCCTTAGCGCGTCTTGAAAGTATGGTCATGATGTCAAGCGCGGCACTTCCCCTTGCAGCAATCCGCCGCAATATCGTGTCGGCAATCCATATCGTTGTTCAGGTATCGCGCTTGCCTGATGGCTCACGAAAAGTGATTAACATTACAGAAGTAATGGGTATGGAAGGCGATAACATTATCTTGCAAGATATCTTCAGCTATTCCGCGCAGGCTGAACGCTCTGAAACGGGGGCAATTCAGGGAAGTTTTACCTCTTACGGTCTATTACAGCGCTCAACCGTATACCAAAAGGCAATAATCCATGATATGCAAGAGCCCTTGAAGCAACTGTTCGGAAATAAATTACCATGATCTTTATCTTCATAAGCATGCTTCTGCTTGGCTTGGTCCAACTCGTGCTCGAGCATCGGAAGAAAAAAAATATTCAACGATTACGTCACGTTGCTACTGTACCGAAAACTAACAAGTTAACCCACCAACTTAAGCAGCATGCATTATGGCAACATTTGGTGGCACTTTTCAGTGATATTTCTCGTTATTTGCTAGGTAAAGAGTATGACCTGGCGTTAAAAAATGGTTTGGTTGTCTTCGCTGTTCAAGGGGTAAGCATTTATAGTAGCCTGGAGTATTTACATATTGATTTACTTATTGCATCGCCGCTCATGTTGTTGTTGACATTGTATATACTTTTTCAACGGAGTAAAAAAGCGGCGCGAATAGCATTCGAAACCACATTTTCAGAGGCGTTGAATATTATTAACAGCGTTATTAGCGCTGGGAATTCAGTGATGCTCGGCATTGAACAGTGTGGTGAGAAAATTGCAGGTATTGTTGGAGAAGAGTTTAGAAAAATATCTCAGCGTCTTGAAATTGGTGAGGATATTGAAAGTGTTTTGATGGAGTCGTATCGACGTTTACCTTATAGGGAGTATTATTTTTTTATTGTCACTGTCTTGGTGAATATGAAAGGGGGAGGGCAAATCAAGGACGTCATGACGCGGTTAGCAACCATGATCTCTAATGGAAGAATTATTGATAGAAAAAAATTGGCCATGACATCTGAAGTAAGAATGTCTGTAAAAATATTAACGGCCATTCCGATTTTTTTCTTCTTTTTCATAAAGTACAGTTCTCCAGACAGTTTTGCTGTATTGCTTTATGATCCAATGGGTAAATTTATACTTTATTATGCGGTAGGCAGCATTTTCTCGGGCATTTTTATCCTTTGGTTAATGATGAATAAGTTATAGGTGAATTATGTTTTATCTGTTTTCACTGCTCATGATGGTTCTGGGCCTGGGTGGACTTCTCATCCATTTTTTTAAAGACAAGAATAAAAACAAATCATTAATGTTGTTGAATGTATATAAACATTCATTGAATGATACTGAAAACCAGGATAACGCATCGCATGCTGAGAAGATTTTGATAAAATCAAGCCGTTTGATTTCGATTGCATCATTGTTAGATAAAAATGTGATACTAAAAGTGCTAACCGTCGTTACGCTTGGAGGCGTATTATTTTTACTGAACATAAGTGGTATCCTCCAGGTGTCAATGAATGTTTTACTCATTTGTTTTTTAATCCTGAGTGTATCAGTCATTATTTTACCTGACGTGGTCAAAAAACGTATTATCGTAAAACGGTTAAAAAGCATATCAAACGATTTACCTTTTATTATTGATATGATGGCGGTTTGTATTCAGTCTGGAATGACGGTTGAAAAATCTATGCGATATATTAGTGATAACACTAAGCATGTTAATAAGGATATTGCCAAAATTCTGGAACGTGTCATGCTAAAAACAGAGGTTAGTGGAATCAATGCCGCGTTGGAACAACTTTATCAAGAGATAGCCAGTAATGAAGTGAGAATGTTCTGTACTACATTACAGCAGAGCATAAATTTTGGCTCATCCATTTATAAAATGTTAATCGCTTTAGGTAAGGAAATGAGAGATATACAGTTACTCGCTATGGAAGAAAAAGTGGCAAGCTTATCTGCCAAAATGACCATGCCGATGATTGGCTTTATTATGTTTCCATTGTTGGCAATAATTGTCGGACCAGGTTTGATAGGGATGATGGCATTATGGGGAAATTAGTTCATGTTTTATTATTACTTTCAGTTTTTTTTCTCGAAGGATGTGTTACCAAAAGCGGAAATCACAATGCTATTGACGAGGAGCAGAAGGAGTTTATTCTTACCAAGATGAATGATTTTCAAGGGCTAATTAAGTTATATCGTGAAAAACTAAATCGAAAAGAGGATAAAAAAACACGGTATATTTTGGCAAATCATTACCACTCTGCGATGGATTATGAATCATCAAGGCATTATTTAGCGCCTTTGCTGGTCGATAATCCCGATGAGAATATTCTGTTACTTGAAGGCAAGAATTTGCTGGAACAAGGACACATTGCTGAAGCGCTTGACAAAGTTAGGGCGGCTTTGAATAAAAACCCTGAAAATGGGGAAGCGTTAAACACGCAAGGCGTGTTGCTGGCGCAGCAGGGCAATTATCTTGCCGCCAAAGTATCGTTCGATAAAGCCCGAACGCATTTTGTTGATGAAGATAAAGTCATTAATAACCTCGCGATGCTGGCCATTATGCAAGAGGATTATCCTACCGCAAGAGGTTATCTGGCACCCTTGTATGCGCGAGGGTATACGGGTGAAAATCTATTACATAATTTAGTGTTTGTACTGGTGAAAATGCGGGATTTTGAGGGAGCTGAAGCGGTATTGCATCGAGCAAAGAACGTTGATATTAGTGATGGCTTGCTTGAATCGTTATCAAAAATCAAGCCCCGTTCTCAACGCCAGTTACAGCAACGCGAATTGTTGGCTAAGCAAGATGTATCGATAAAAAAAGGCCAGGATGACGAAGATGCTACGCCCGCATTACCGTTATCGAAAGAACATAATAACGAGATTATTGCGGTGCGGGCGGGACAACATGAAAAATATTTCCGCATGGCAATGGAGTCACGAGAAAGAATAGCAGTTAAAGAGCTCGGTGATAGAGCGCTGAACCAGATAGTCTATGAATTACAAGGCGTGACGGCGAGTGATGACATATTGCGCATAGGAAACAACTTGATGGCAGACGGTAATGTAAGGTCAATTTCAATTGCACATAAAGATAAAAATACCATTTTGGTGAAGTTCTTATTAAAGAAAAAAATGGATAAGTTGAAGGTATTTCACCTTGAGGCTGAGAAATCAGCACCGGAGAGATTAGTGTTTGATTTCTATCACGGCTAGTTTTTATCGGGGATATTCTCTGAGTTGTATCATCAAACGGGTTTTTATTGTATTAGGTTGATTACCGGAGCGTCTGTTGATTCGTTACACCATACCATTCAGTGGATTATAAACGCTTCTGGCATTTTTAAGGGATGATGTAAAGTGAAAGTAGAAGGGATACTGGCAATGGCTATTAGTATAATATTGACGTTCGTCTGTTATACGGATATTCGTTGTCGGAAAATTACCAATGCGACGACATTGCTTATTTTTTCTCTCTCACTTTTATTAGCCTTTCATCATCCTGAAGATCTCTCTTTAACATTGCTGTTGCTGTTGCTATTGTTTTGTCTTGGTTTTGTTTTATCTATAGTCGGCGTAATTGGTGCAGGCGATGTTAAACTGGTATGTGCATTATCAACGGGGCTTTCAACGACAGAGATGGGTAATTTTCTATTTTTGACGGGAATGGCAGGGATCCCACTCACGCTGCTTACGTGTTTATATTATCGACTGTTCTCAAAACAGAATGTCATCACAGTACCCTATGGTGTTGCTATTTGCTCTGGCTATTGGTTGTTGTGGGCAGTGTAAGTGAAAGGAATAAAAAATTGAACAACAAGAGAAAAAATGTGCTTTTATGGTATCGTTCGAGCACTGGAAGTGCCGCGCTTGAGTTTTCTTTGATCTTTATCCCTTTTATTATGGCATTTCTTTTTCTCGCAGAGCTGTGTCGGGTGGTTTATATTTCATCTGCCTTGGATTTGATTCTGGCTGAATCCAGCTATCGTACATCGCTTCGTCAGCCTGACAGCGATTATCACGCTTATTTTACGAAAGCCTTGAATAAGCGTTTAGGTGTATGGCCATTATTTACCAAAGAAAATAAGATAAGTGTGTCTGCACAATATTGTGACGACATTGCTGCGTTAATTGAGAATGGCAAACATTGCTCATCGACTCATGCAGTTGGAAAGCCGTTGGCATTGTATCACGTGAATATTCATTACCAGCCTCTCTTCTTTCTATTTCCGACAGTGATGGTTGAACAGCGATGGAAGAGAAAGGTTGCTTTTGTTCAGGAATTTCAGCGAGGAGAATTGTAATATGTCTTCGCTTTGCAGAAATGGAAAATTGCTGTCTGAGATAAAAAGTGATAAAGGAAGCGTAGCGATTGAGTTTTTTTTCTACTTTTTTTCTGTCGTACTACTCTGTTTTTTATTAGTTGATTACGGTCGATATTTTTTAAACAAAGGCTATATGGAACGTGTCAATCATTCTCTTGCCACAGTGTTGCGCGAACGCACTGTACTTTATCATGGGAAAGAGATCTTGACACAGGATGATGTCAATCAGTTAGATTTACTGGCAAAGATGCTCTTGGCTGAATCCCACATCGGGGAAAAGTATAATCTCTATGTGGATGCTATCTATTTTGATGAAGATGTAAAGTCAGACAAAAAGATAAAAGGTAAGCCCATATCGTTTACTGTAGTTCATGTAACCGATGGCAGTTGTCCAAAGTCAGAGTTTGCAAAGGATTTCACTAAACGTATTCCGCTTTCCCCTTTTTCTCATGCTGATACTGGGTCGACGCGAACTGAGCATTGGCTACCTGTTTATCAAGTCACTCTCTGTACTCAAGGTCAGTATAGTTTGTTACTGAAAATATTAGGTGCTATTGGACTATCTGTAGGAAATATCTCTGTGAGTAACGCGGTAATCCCTCGGTGAGTTTTTGGAGTTCGATAATTATTTCAGGGAGTGTCATGAAGATAAAATACGCTATTGATTTTTTTCTGTTGGTATTCCGCAGAGAGTCTGGGGCAATGACATTGCCGTTTGCTATTATGTTTCCAATGTTATTGATGTTTTTTTCTTTTGCACTTGATGGAGCGCATTTCCAGTCAAACCGTGCCCGATTGGCAGATGCGATGAATCAGGGGGTATTAGCCATTGCGATAAACGATCGCTGTGATTACGTTGCGGATAAAGAATGTGCTATTAAGCATGGAAACAAAGAGGCCAATGAAAAGGTTCTGAGCCACTATCTGAATTATTATCTGCCCAACGTGACGTTTACTGATAACGATCTGGACGTTATTGTCAGTCTGAACCGTGATAATGCAAAAGAATTATTAATTGATTATAATGCATCAGGGATTGCGACATTACATCCTATCTTCAAAAAATATAATGAGGTTGGATTTAGCGATGATATTCATATTCGTGCAGACAGTTCTGCTGGTACGGTAAGAAAATCGATGGAACAGAATCTCCCTACGGATTTCGTTTTTATTGTAGACGTTTCTGGCTCAATGGGCTGGGATATTAATGGGGTGAAACCTGATATTAAAGGTGGTGTCAAATATGATATTTTAAAAGAGGCAGTAGTGAATTTTTCTAAAATCATTCTTAATGATGATGAGAAAAACACTATTGGTATTGTTCCTTTTAATATTGGTGTTCCTGTTAAATTGAGTAAAAATGACCTTTTTGGTGGAAAAGAAGTTGGCTGTTCTTTTGTCGGTAAGCTTAAAAAAAATTATACGGAGGTTAGCAATAAAAAGATTGATTTTAACTTTTGGTATAACAAGAACTTCAATTATAAGTATAAGGATATCAACCAGCAGGATGTGATAGTCACATCTTATTATAAATCAATCGTCTCACCTGTTTTGAGGCTTACCATGGAGCAAATGGTTGTTGATAAAAAGTGGTGTGTGAGGCTCCCGCAGGTAGATGAAAATTCAAATAAAGATTCAAATGAAAAATCACCGAAGGCTTATAGCTGTGATGCTGATTCTCGTGCTAATTTGCAGGTGCATTCTCATCGTAGAGAATTTAATCTTCATTATGATAAGGCTAAAAAATTATTCATATTAGCAAGTCGATATTTTAATGTTGTAAATTTAAAAACTATTGATTTCAATGAGACTTTGAAAGATGACTATTTGTTTTCTGACAAGTCAGTAACTACTTATACCTACTTTCCTTATCATAGTAAAGATGGCATGTTTAATAACATGTGTGCTGGTTCTGTGCAATCGTGGGGAAAGTTAAATGTAAAGGCAATACTTGAACATCAAGTAAAGCGTATAACTAATTTTTCTAGATATTCGCGATATGTTGAGTCTCCGAATTCTTATTTAATTGAATTAACCTCTAATCCTAACATTATCTCTCAATTTAAGAAAATGGAGCTTCTTGGAGGAAATACTGACAGTAGCAGTGGTTTGTTGCGATCGTTACCTGTGATCGCGAAGGGTAATAACCCTAAAAAAGTCATTATCATGGTTACTGATGGGGAAGATAGCATAGGTGGGCCGAAAGAGTTGACCAAAGAGCTTCATGAGAAATATAATATTTGCAAAAGAATAAAAGAGGGTTTGTTAAATTATAATAAAATCCATAAGACAGTGGGGGTAGATATCTTTTTTATTTCATTGTCTAAGGATGGGGTTGATGGTAATAATGTTAAATTTTGGCGGAAATTCTGTGTTGGAGAAGATAACGCTTTTGCTGTGAGTAATTACCTAGATCTAGTGAATATACTGGCAAAAATATCTAAAAAAGAAAAAATAAACTTTATCGATAAAAGTGGTTTTTAATCGATAGGCTTCGTCCGTATTTGGGAGGGATATGAGAACAATAGTTATTGCGGATACACTCTATTATCGTTATATAGGGTTGAGCGATCTTTTTTATAAAAAATTCGACGGCAATCCTGATGTGGATGTATTCGATCACTACAACGAGAAAAAGCTAACGCGTAGGGGAGAATACCGTAATGCGCTGGTCATTGGTAATCAAACCTTTCATGAGATGGAGAGGACCAATCGATTATTACTCGCCAATAACAGCGATATCATTGTTTATCGTATTTTTTTTTCCGATATGATCAAACTACGACGCTTGAAGCGACATTTGGTGCTGAGTCCTTATTGTATCGTTGTGTCTTCAGATATCGCCAATCGTGATTTATTTATGCTAAGCCATTCTTGGCTGGGGTGTTTAGACAAAGAGAAATTCGCCTATGTCAGGTTTAATTCACACGAGCGACAACTGTTACAGTATTGGGAGGAAATAACACATGGTCATATTCCTGCTGGGCTTAAGGATATAGCCTACTCCGTTATTAGTCGTTTAAAGCGAAAGATGGATATTCGCAGTGAATACTCTCTTTATTTGCTGTGGCGGATAACGCACCTGGGGATTTTTTCTTTGAACAATTTTTCAATGGGCAGTAACCGCAACCGGGGCAGAGCGCCTGTACCGCGTAAACTATCGGCTACGCCCTCTATTCCCCACGGCTATTTTTTTCTGCGCTAAGTGGCTTTGTTGAATAAATCAGAACTTGTAACGACTGTGCCCCATCGGGTCGATTGTTACGTGATGCGAATACTGTTCGGCATTCCTAATAGCGTGATCCGGTTAAGCGCTTTGACCATCGCCAT
>NZ_JBPETA010000101.1:0-11317 GCF_051710365.1 Symbiopectobacterium sp.
GTATCGGTGCTATGCTCGACATCGCTCAGTCCGGTTGATGATTTGGGATCTTTATCGATTGATCAGATCGCTCAACTCGGACTGAGTTCCCTTCAGGTGATCTACTATTCGGAACAGTTATTTAGGATTGGTTCACGGTATGGCACACCCGTTGGGCGCTTTCTATGACACCCCGCACGGCGTGGCAAACGCAATCCTGCTGCCTCATATCATGGCGTTCAATGCTGACTACACCAGCGATAAATTCCGCCAGATTGCCGTTGCAATGTGCGTCCCGGGTGCACAAGAGATGCCGATCGCGCAAGCGCGGGAAGCCGCCATTGCCGCCGTGAAGCAACTTTCTCAGGATGTGGATATCCCAGCACGTCTGCGTCAAGTGGGTATGAAGGAAGAGGATATTCCGGCGTTGGCGCAGGCCGCTTTCGACGATGTTTGCACCGGCGGCAACCCGCGTGATGTGACACTGGAGCAAATCAAGGCGCTATATCAGTCAATCTACTGATTCTCTCTCCGCAGGTTTCCCTTCATTATTTCTACTCCCCCGGCATCGCTTGCCGGGGTTTACGCCCGTCCGTAAATGATATAAATTCACATATGATATTGGTTATCATTATCAGTCATGAGTTTCATCATCCATAGAGGAGCGCAGCCATGCTAACCGCAATGATTACCGCATGCGGGTTATGGAGTGCCAGTTGGTGCCTGGGTAAACGCCTGAGCAGTGCCTGGGGTATTCTGCTACCCGCCGCACTGATGCCATTGCTTGCTCTGCTCGATCTTCAACTCAACAGTTGGAAGCTGATCGTAGCGATTGCGCTGCTGGCGACCGCCGCCATGCTGTTCCATCCTCGCTTGCGCCATTACCTGCTGCTGCCTTCCTGCATTGCGCTGGCGGGCGGATTGAGAGCGTTGGTGGTGGCATTCCAAACGACGTGGCCATAACGAGCAATACGTCACGCAGTACCAGAAAAAATTTTTGATCGACACGAAGAAATAAAAAAGAAGGGAAAAGCATTAAGAAATGGTGCGAAGAGAGGGACTTGAACCCTCACGTCCGAAGGACACTAACACCTGAAGCTAGCGCGTCTACCAATTCCACCACCTTCGCAACGCCGTCACACGATCTGCATCGTGCCACCACGGGGGCGAATTCTAGAGATTTTCTCAACAACGTCAATGATTATTTCCGCTTGGGCGCTGTGTTTGCTGCAAAAATCGTCATATTGGCCTTATTAAGGGACGCGCGGCGCTAGGAAATGCCCGGCAGGGTACATGATATACAACGGCATATCCGGTGGCGGCATCTCAGGCAGAACCTCCACCAGTTCACCGCTTTCCAGCCAGTGCCGCACGCCATAGCGCGGAGACTGGATCAGCCCCAACCCGGCGCGACACGCCGCCACGTAGACATCAGCCCCGCTGACATCAATCTGGCTGTGCAGAGTTCGCTGCTCGCACACCCCTTGTGACATAAAATCCAGCGGATAGTGGCGAGTCGTGCGCTGAGAAAAATAGCCCACCGCCTGATGTGTGGCTAAATCATCTAGCGTTTGCGGCATTCCATAGCGCTCAATGTAGTCTGCCGACGCACAGGTTACCTGCTCCAACGCGGGCAAATGGCGTGCAATTAACGATTCATCTTCCACCTGCCAGGCCCGCAGCACGCAGTCTACGCCCTCGCGCAGCACATCGATCGATGCATCATTAGCGCTTAGACACAGCGTAATCTCCGGGTAGCGCTGATAAAACTGCGGCAGCGCAGGAATCACAATCTCACGCGCCAGCGAGTGTGGCATATCGACGCGAATGCGCCCGGAAGGACGCAATTTCTGGCGTGAGAACAGCGTATCCGTTTCGTCTATCTCCGCCAGCAATCTCAGGCAACGCTGGTAGTAAATCTGCCCTTCAGCCGTCACCTGTACCTGACGCGTGGTGCGCAGCAACAGTCGGACGCCAAGACGCGCCTCGAGCCGTTTTATCGTATGGCTGACAGTGGCGCGCGGTAAATTCAGCTTTTCGGCTGCCCGACTGAAATTACCCAGTTCGATAATCCGCACAAAGGTGCGCATCGCCTGAATATGATCCATCGACACCCCAATTGTTGGTGATTTTTGAACAGTGTTGCACATTATCCGCCATTTATCTTTATTCTCTGAACAATCAGACTGCTTCCATCTTATGAGCGAGGGAGAATACACAATGCAACAACGTCAACTTGGCAAAACAGGACCGCTGGTTTCCAGCATCGGGCTTGGCTGCATGGGCATGAGCGATTTTTACTCGACCGCGCAGGATGAAAAAGAGGCCATCGCCACGCTGCACCGCGCGCTAGAACTGGGCGTCACGCTGCTGGATACCGCCGATATGTACGGCCCAGACACCAATGAAGAGTTGGTCGGACGCGCCATCAAAGGCAAACGCCAGCAGGTGGTACTTGCCACCAAGTTTGAGATAATGCGCGATCCAAGCAACCCACATGCACGCGGTGTCTGTGGTCGCCCGGATTATGTGCGCCAGGCTGTCGAAGGCAGCCTGGAAGCGTCTCGGTGTCGATGAGATCGATCTTTACTATCAGCACCGCGTCGATCCGAGCGTACCGATTGAAGAGACCGTCGGCGCATTGAGCGATTTGGTGACCGCCGGCAAGATCCGCTATATCGGATTAAGTGAAGCGCCGGTTTCATTGTTGGAGCGCGCACACCGTGAACACCCGATTACCGCGCTGCAAACGGAGTATTCTCTCTGGACACGCGATGTAGAAGCGGAGATCCTCCCGGCGTGCCGCCGGTTGGGGATTGGTTTTGTCCCCTATAGCCCACTCGGGCGTGGCTTTTTGAGCGGTACGTTACGCAGCCCAGAAGATTTGGCTCCGGATGATTTCCGCCGTACCAATCCGCGCTTTATGGGGGACAACTTTGCCAAAAACCTGGCGCTGGTTGAGCAAGTAGAAAAACTGGCGCGGGCAAAAGGCGTCACCCCTTCGCAGTTGGCGCTGGCATGGGTATTGGCGCAAGGTGACGATATCGTGCCAATTCCGGGCACCAAACGCCGTCGCTATCTGGAAGAGAATATCGCCGCACTGGATGTTCAGCTAACACCAGAGGAACTGGCAGCGATTGAAGCCATCTTCCCCTTCGCCGCAGCAACGGGCGATCGTTACAGCACGGAGAGCATGGCTACCATTAATAATCTCCGCTAACAGCGCGTTACACTAAACACGAGTAGTAACATTGCAGGCCTCGGTGTATCACCGAGGCCTGCACACGGTTAGCGCGCAGTCGGTTTGGCATGCTTGCTGGCGCGCGTTAATGTGGCCTGATACACCTTGAAGCGTCCGGTTTGGGCCAGCACTTCATGGTTACCAAAAGTGGCATCCAGCAACGCCGGATAAGGCAGGAAGGCGTTAGCGACAATGCGTAACTGCCCGCCAATATTCAGGTGCTTGGGCGCTTCACGAATCAGACGATCGGCCGCACTCAGGCTGGTTTGCAAGCCATCATGAAACGGTGGGTTAGAGACGATCAGGTCAAAACGCCCGGCAATGTCCGAGTAGACGTCGCTGGCAATCACATCGCCTTCCAATTCGTTTAACGTCAGTGTCGCACGGCTGGTCAACAACGCCGCCGCGTTGACATCACTCAGCGTCAAACGCAGCTTTGGCGACTGTTTTGCCAACACCGCCGCCACCACGCCACTGCCGCTGGCAATATCCAGCACCTTACCTTTCATGTGCGGCGCAAAGGTAGATAACAGCAGCGCGCTGCCGACATCGAGACCATCACGGCTAAAGACACCGGGCAACGTCGCGACTGGCACATCCTCAACGTAATAGCTGTCTTTCCAGTCATCGAGATTAAATTCAGCAGAAGCCTCTAATCGGCCATGATAAAGCCCACAGCGCCGCGCGCTGTCAATCTTGGTTAACGGTGCAAAGTCTTCGAGAATACCTTCCGCGCTACGCACACCGCTGCGGTTCTCACCCACCACAAAAATCTCGCTGCCAACGGCAAGATGCGATAACAGGTTGGCGAGTTGGAACTGCGCTTCCTGTTTGCTCTTCGGCCAGTAGTAAATCAGAGTATCGCAGGCGGCCACCTGCTCAGCATCCACCAGCAAACCAAACTGCGCGTTGTCGCCCATGGTTTTGTTCAGCGGCAGCCAATGGTGATATTGCGTGAGATGCGCGTGCACCTCCGCCGCGTCAAACTGTGCTGGTAACGTGTCTTGAATGTCGCCGGCAAACAGCACACGGCGGGAAATAAATTCGTCACTGTGGCGCAGTATCACTTCACTGGCGGGGGTTAATGCTGACATCAGGTGTTCGCTCCTCAAAAATAGAACGGCGATTATACCCTAAATTATCCCGGTTGCAGGGGCGCAAAACGGCAAGAACGCAAACACAACGCAGTCGCCAGCCTTGAAGATGACGCGCAGGTACACTAGATGGCTCTCTATTAAGCCAGCGTTTATCAACGCGTTTGGCTGACCCGCTATTATTCCCATCGTTGGAACCTACATCGAAGGCATATATCCCCCTAATAGCAAAAGGTGACGTTAAATGTTTAGTAAAGTGTCAGCAAGGTCGCTACTTTTAGCCGGACTGTTCTTTTCCGAAACGGCATTAGCCTCCCCCACACAATGCGGCGATCTGGCCTCATTGATTAACCAGCGTTTGTCTTACATGAAGGATGTTGCGGGGTACAAAGCGGAAAAACACCTTGCCATTGAAGACGTGCCTCAGTAAGTCAACGTTATGACCAACTCCGTCGCGGTGGCAGAAAAGCCCGGGTTGCTCGGCGAGTCGGTAAAACCGTTTATCCAGGCACAGATGGATGCCGCTAAGGCCATCCAATATCGTTACCGCGCTGACTGGCTGTCTGTTGCATAAAGTGGCTGGCGACCCGACCCATTGCCTCATGTAAGATCAAAAATAAGCGTGTTGAACACCGACATTCTCTCTTGTATTACTGCAACGTTGAACCAAGGCGAACAATTCACCGACAAAGTCGCCTTTCTCCGTGTTCTTGACCAGGCTAACTTAAAAGACAGCGACAAAGAGCGCATATGGCACTCCTTGCAGCAAATCACATTGAAGCGTCATTAACGTGAGATATTTTACTTTCCACTGAGCACGGTGTGAAAAATACGGCGTTGGTAATTACCTGGCTTAAAGGGGAACGCGCTGCTGCGGTTCACTTTATTGGCGCATCCGTATCAGGTTTGTTAGCATAGCGCGGCTATCATGGCGAACCGAGCACTGGATATCATGGCACCAAGACGCGATTGGCTTTTACAACAGATGGGGATTACGCAGTGGACGTTACGCCGCCCCACGGTGTTGCAGGGCGAGATTGCCGTTACCCTGCCCGCACAAACGCGTCTGGTGATTGTTGCCGCTTCGCTCCCCGCCGCCCATGACCCTCTGATTGGCGATGTGCTGCACAGTTTGTCACTGCGCCCCGAACAGGTGTACCCGCTCACACCGGAACAGACTGCCATGCTGCCCACCTCAACGCATTGCCATAGCTGGTGTCTGGGGGTTGATGTGCCGCCCGCCTGGACGGGGGTGCAATTGAGTAGTCCGACGCTGGACGAGCTTTACGCCAACCCCAGTGCCAAACGCACCCTGTGGCAACAAATCAGTGAACATCTTCCCTTGTTGGCAGCCTCAGAGGCCCATTAATTCAGGTTGTTTATCATGCACGTTATTTCTCCCCTCACGTCCCACGATTTGCCTGCCGCCTTTGCCATCGAAAAGGCAAGCCACGCTTTTCCGTGGACGGAAAGCACCTTTAACAGTAATCAGGGCGAACGCTACCTGAACCTGAAATTGACGCACGACGATACGCTGGTGGCGTTTGCCATTACCCAGGTGGTGCTGGATGAAGCGACGTTGTTCAATATTGCCGTTCACCCGACACACCAACGACAAGGCCATGGTCGGCGTCTGCTGGAACAACTGATTGAAACGCTGGAGGCGCGCGGCATTACCACGCTGTGGCTGGAGGTTCGCGCATCCAACGCCATCGCGCTGTATGAGCAATTGGGGTTTAACGAAGTGTCGCTGCGGCGTAACTATTACCCGGCAGCCAACGGGCGCGAAGATGCGGTGATCATGGCGTTGCCGCTTTAATCACAATAACGCGACGCGGGTAACTGAAATGGCATTTCTTTTTTTCATACTCTCACATTAATGCAATGGATCTGCGTTCCTTTATCCCTGTGAATGAGGTAAAAAATGAAAAAATACGCTCTGGTCACTGCCTGTGTGTTAGGCCTGTTTTCCCTCTCTGCTACCGCCGCGCAAGTCACCAATGTTACCGCTTCCGGCTATGACTCCGATAAGGGCCATACCCCTGCCAACATTGCTGATGGTAATAACAAAACGCGCTGGGCGGTAAACGGTGAAGGTTGGGTGCAGTTGGAACTCGATAAGGCACAATCCATTGAAAACTTTGTCTTGGTGCCGTTCAAAGCGGAAGAGCGCAAGCTGAAGTTCGCTGTGTCCTATTCCGCTGATGGCAAGAGCTGGACCAAGCTGGCTGATAATCTGGTCACGTCTAACGATGCCAAAGAGGGCGAGAAATTCACCTTCCCTGCGGTCAACGCGCGCTTTATCAAGCTGGAAACGTTTGGCACCGATACCAATAAATGGAGTGCCATCAACGAAATCACGTTCAACAGCGCAGCACAAGTTCCTACGCGGGCCATTAAATAAGCCCGTTTTACCCTGACTGCGTTGTAATAACGTTGTTCTGATAACAAAAAGCCCCGGCCAAACAGGTGCCGGGGCTTTTTTATGACCGTTACGAATCGGATTAGCGGCGATCGCCCAGCAGCACAGATTCCAGCGCAATAGTGATCATGCCGTTAAACGCAGTTTGGCGTTCATGCGACGTGGTCTGTTCACCGGTGCGAATATGGTCAGAGACAGTGCAAATAGCCAACGCCTTGGCACCAAACTCGGCAGCGACGCCATAAATTCCCGCCGCTTCCATTTCTACGCCAAGAATACCGTATTTTTCCATCACGTCGAACATCTGCGGGTCTGGCGTGTAGAACAGATCAGCAGAGAACAGGTTACCCACCCGAACGGTGATGCCTTTATCCTGAGCTGCATCAACCGCATTACGCACCAGATCGAAATCGGCAATAGCGGCAAAGTCATGATCTTTAAAGCGCAGACGGTTTACTTTTGAATCCGTACACGCGCCCATGCCAATCACCACGTCATACAACTTCACATCCTCGCGCACCGCACCGCAGGAGCCAACACGAATGATGGTTTTCACATCGTATTCCGTGATCAGCTCTTTGGTATAGATAGAGCAAGACGGAATACCCATACCGTGCCCCATCACCGAAATCGCGCGCCCTTCGTAGCTGCCGGTGTAGCCCAGCATGCCGCGCACATTGTTGACTTCACGGGCATTTTCCAAAAAGGTTTCGGCAATGTACTTCGCACGCAGCGGATCGCCCGGCATCAGTACAACATCGGCAAAATCCCCTTTTTCCGCATTGATATGTGGCGTTGCCATTTTTTGATTCCTTATAGAGTACGTCGTGTGAATTCAGTAAATACCGGCGATCACAGCATCGAGGTGCCGTAGTCCATATCGGACACGCCAAAATAGTGCGCCACCGTTTGACCGACATCAGCAAACGTGGTGCGGTGCCCGCGCGAACCCGGCGTCACCGTCGGCCCGTAGATCAATACCGGCACATGTTCACGGGTGTGATCGGTGCCCGGCCAGGTGGGATCGCACCCGTGATCGGCGGTCAGGATCAGAATATCGCCCTGTTTGACCCGCGCCAGCATTTCCGGCAAGCGGCGATCGAACAGTTCCAACGCCGCTGCATAGCCAGCAACATCACGTCGGTGACCATAGGAAGAGTCAAAATCAACGAAATTGGTAAACACGATGGTATCGTCGCCTGCGGCATCCATCTCTTTCAGCGTGGCATCAAACAACGCATCAATACCGGTCGCTTTGACCTTCTTGGTGATCCCAACCTGGGCATAGATATCGGCAATCTTGCCAACGGAAACCACCTGCCCGCCTTTTTCATCCACCAGTTTTTTCAGTACGGTAGATGCAGGGGGTTCGACGGCCAAGTCGTGACGGTTACCGGTGCGCTGAAAGTTTTCCGGCTTGTCGCCAATAAAGGGGCGAGCGATAACACGTCCAATGTTATAGCCCCCTTCGGTAAGCACCTCGCGCGCGATTTCGCACAGTTCATACAACCGGTCCAGCCCGAAGGTCTCTTCGTGACAAGCGATTTGGAACACGGAGTCGGCCGAGGTATAGAAAATCGGTTTCCCGGTTTTCATGTGCTCTTCACCCAGTTGCTCGAGGATAACGGTGCCGGATGAGTGACAATTCCCCAGATATCCCGGCAGGTTGGCGCGTTCCACCAACAAATCCAGCAATGCCTGCGGGAAACTGTTTTCCTGATCGCTGAAATAGCCCCAATCGAACAGCACCGGCACCCCTGCCAGTTCCCAATGGCCCGACGGCGTGTCTTTACCAGAGGAGATTTCACTGGCATGCGCATACGCACCGATGATGTCTGCCTTCACATCCAATCCCGCAGGGAAATGCCCGGTAGAGGCTTCCGCCGCCTTGCCCAATCCCAAACGGGTTAAGTTCGGCAGATGAAGTGGCCCGGTACGACCTTGATTGGCTTTGCCCTCGGCGCAGGCTTGCGCAATGTGACCAAGGGTATCAGAACCGGCATCGCCAAAACGCGCCGCATCCGCGCTGCTACCGATGCCGAATGAATCCAGAACCATAATAAATGCACGTTTCATTGTTTTCTCTCATCTTTCGTAAGCGACGTTTGCGTTGCTAGATGTTGCCTAAGTGACTCGCGGTTAATCAGCCTGATCGGCACCGATACAGCGATAAACCATCGGAATGGCTATTGGCGGTTCATCACCTATGCTGATGGCGGCTCGAACCGCCTGCGCCGCCGCTTGCCACGCGGTTTCACTGTTGGCATGAATCACCGCCAGTGGACGCAAGGCGTCCACGCTATCGCCCAGACTCACCACGGCATCTAACCCGACACTGTGATCGATAGCGTCCCCCGCCTGACGACGCCCGCCGCCTAGCGCGACCACCGCCATGCCGAGTGCCCGGTTGTCCATCGCAGTAATGACACCGCTACGGGCGGCAAATACCGGTTTACTGAGCACGGCTGCCGGTAAATAAGCGTCCATCTGCTCGACAAAATCCGTTGGCCCACCCTGGGCTGCCACCATACGGCCAAATATTTCAGCGGCGCGTCCATTATCCAGCACCGCTTGCAGACGCTGGCGCGCCACATCAGGGTTTTCAGCCAGACGGCCTGCCAGCAACATCTCAATGCAAAGCGACATGGTAACATCATACAGCCGGGAATTACGGTGCTCACCCGTTAAAAACCGCACGGCTTCACGGACTTCCAACGCATTACCCGCACTCGACGCCAGCACCTGATTCATGTCGGTTAACAGCGCCGTGGTGCGCCAACCCGCTCGGTTTGCTACGCTAACGATGGATTGCGCCAGCTGTTCCGACAGCGCGTAAGTGGGCATAAAGGCGCCCGACCCCACTTTGACATCCATCACCAACGCATCCAGTCCTTCCGCCAGCTTTTTACACAGTGAGGCGGTGATCAATGGGATAGAGTCGACCGTTGCGGTGATATCACGCGTGGCGTAAAAACGCTTATCGGCAGGTGCCAGAGAACGGGTTTGTCCGATGATCGCCACGCCGACCTGGCGGATGATGTCGCGAAACTGCTCGTCTTCAGGGAAAATGTTGAGGCCGGGTATCGACTCCAGTTTGTCCAAAGTCCCGCCCGTGTGGCCCAAACCGCGCCCGGATATCATCGGCACATAGCCGCCGCACGCCGCCACCATCGGCCCCAGCATCAGGGAGGTGACATCGCCTACGCCGCCCGTCGAATGCTTATCCACCAGCGGACCATTCAGGTTGAGATCGTCCCAGTGTAATCGGCTGCCCGAATCGCGCATCGCTAGCGTTAGCGCCACGCGCTCATCTATGGTCATATCGCGAAAACAGATAGCCATCGCCAGCGCGGCGATCTGCCCTTCTGAGACGCTGTTATCGCATATCCCATTGATGAAAAAACGAATTTCATCTTCGCTCAACGTCTTGCCATCACGCTTGTTGCGAATGATTTCCTGAGTCAGAAACACAGCCATGCCTCCCGATCAAACTGCCGTAATGCACCACGCAATCAGTAGCCCGACGACGAGGAAGCGCCATTCTGCCCCAACGTGGTAAGGAGATCGCCTAACAGGCCGGATGCGCCAAAGCGGAAGTGACGGGCATCGGCCCAACCTTCACCCATGATGTCATCTGCCAGTTTCAGGTAAATCGCCGCATCCTGTGCGGTGCGCACACCGCCTGCGGCTTTGAAGCACACGCGGTCGCCGACATTTTTATCACGGAGGGTTTGCAGCATGATTTCAGCGCTGTGCGGCGTTGCGTTAACCGCCACTTTCCCCGTGGAGGTTTTAATAAAATCGGCGCCGGCGTCGATGGCTATTTCACTTGCCTGACGAATCAAGGCATCGGTTTTCAACTCGCCGCTTTCAATAATCACTTTCAGCACCACGCCAGCCTTCTGACACAGCGTGTGGCAGGCAGCCACCAGCGTATGGCCGGTTTCCGTGTCCCCAGCCATTAATGCACGATAGGGAAACACCACGTCCACTTCATCAGCACCATAGGCTATCGCCGCCAGGGTTTCCGCGCAGGCGATATCAATATCGTCACCGCCTTCAGGGAAGTTGGTCACAGTCGCAATGCGGATCTCTGGCGTGCCCTGCTCATGCAGCGTTTTACGCGCCAGGGGGATAAAACGGGGATAAATACAGATGGCGGCCGTGTTTCCTGCCGCGCTGCGCGCCTGCTGACAGAGTGCGATCACCCGCGCTGGTGTGTCATCGTCGTTCAGGGTGGTCAAATCCATTAGCCCCAGCGCACGTTGCGCTACAGCAGTTAAGTCAGTCATAGCAATATCCTGTATGTTATGGTTTTTCACGCTTTATTGTGAGAATAATAACAAAAAAAAATTTTAATGTAATTTAAACAACATTAATGCGGTGAGAGTCACTCTTCCACCACGGCTCTATAAGTATAAGACGGGAGGAGAGATCGCGACGTGCCGTAGGCTATTAATCCGTCATTCCGCACCTACTTTAAGAATAAATTCGACGGTATCGCTCGCCGAGAACATCAACGATGGTCTTGTGAACAGAATTGAGGTTGGATACTTGTGGTGGTCTGTCACCAATACTGAA
>NZ_JBPETA010000102.1:0-11274 GCF_051710365.1 Symbiopectobacterium sp.
GCCAATGGCAACATTACTTGATGGTAAACGGGTCTGGGCAGAAAAAAATCTGAACCAGATTTAATCTGACAGACACCTGTATAAATAACCGGTAACTGTCAGATCAGGTCTGAGCTAGTACAGATAATCAACATGGATATGACCCCACAACGCGCCACTCTGGCAGGCCTGTTAGCCATTCTGCTTTGGAGTACTTCTGTCGGCTTGTTACGCAGTTTAACCGAAGCCCTCGGCCCTGTCGGCGGGGCGGCGATGATATACAGCACCTGTACGCTCTGTCTGGTGCTCTTCTCCGGATTCCCGTCTTTGCGCGGTTTTTCCAAAGGCTATTTGTTCGGCGGTGGATTGCTTTTCGTCTGTTACGAAATCTTCTTGTCGCTCTCCATCGGCTTTGCCGCGAATCGCGTGCAGGCGATGGAAATGGGCATGATCAATTACCTTTGGCCAAGTCTCACTCTCTTGTTCGCGGTGTTTATCAACCAACAAAAAAGTAGCCTTGGGCTATAGATTGGGGTCGCGCTCGCGCTGGTCGGTATCATCTGGATGATGAAGGGCGAAAGCCACTGGTCGCCATTAGTGATGTGGCAAAACATTCTGACCAACCCGCTGGCCTACGGCCTGGCCTTCGCTGCCGCCATTTCCTGGGCGCTGTATTGCAATATCACCAAGCGCCTCGCGCGGGGGAAAAGCGGCAATACCTTGTTCTTCTTCGCCGTCAGCGTTGTGCTGTGGATTCAATACGCGGCCTCAGCCAGGCCGCCGATGGCATTTTCACTCACTACCGGGCTGGAATTGCTGTTTATGGGAGCATCAACAGCCGTCGCCTATTCTGCCTGGAATACCGGTATTCAACGCGGCAACATGACATTGCTCGCGACGGCATCTTATTTCACGCCGGTGTTCTCAACGCTGCTGGCCACCCTCTGGCTGCATACGGTGCCTGATTTGGCCTTTTGGCAGGGTGTCGCCATGATTACTCTGGGCTCATTGGTCTGTTGGTGGGCCACGCGAGAGACACAAAAACAGTAGGGTTTTATCGCACTCCCTTCAGCGGACAATACCTGTTATAGTGCGTTTCACATTTATTTAACTCATTTCATCGTATTGTATGTTAAAGCGTTTTTTTGCTTACTATGCCCCTACAAGGGGCTGTTTGTTCTTGATTTTGGCTGTGCCATCATCGCCGGTTTACTCGAGCTTGGTTTCCCGATGGCCATCAAGGCGTTCATCGACAAGCTGTTACCGGCTCAGGACTGGTCACTCATTTTACTCGCCTCTGTGGCTTTGCTGCTGGTCTACTTGCTCAATACCGCGCTGATGGCCATCGTCAACTACTGGGGACATGCGCTGGGTGTCGGGATCGAAACCGATATGCGTCGTCAGGCTTTTGAGCATCTGCAAAACCTACCGTTCCGCTATTTCGATAATATGAAAACCGGGCATATCATCACCCATGTAACCAAAGATCTTGAAGAAGTTGGCGAAGTAGCCCACCACAGGCCGGAAGATTTGTTCCTTGCCATCATGACCTTTATTGATGCCTTTATCCTGATGGCTACCGTACATCTTCCTTTGGCGATGATTACCGTGGTCATTGTACCGTTCATGACCTACCTGGTCAGCCGCTACGGTGCACAGATGACCGACACCTGGCGACGTCTGTTCGGTCAGGTCGGTAACTTTAATGCGCGCATTGAAGAGAGCATTGGTGGTATTCGCGTGGTTAAGGCGTTTGCCAATGAGTCTCATGAAAAAGCGCTGTTCGCGCAGGACAATGAGAACTATCGCACCATCAAACTGCAAGCCTACCGCATCATGACCGCCAGCCTGACGCTGAGCTATCTCAGCACGCGCTTGATTCAACTGATCATCATGCTGGCGGGCATATGGTATGTGATTCAAGGAGAACTCTCCTACGGTGGCTTTATTGGTTTCCTGCTGCTGATTGAAGTGTTCTTCCGTCCGGTTGCCAAGATAACCTCCGTATTGGAGAGCTATCCGAAGGGGATTGCCGGGTTTAAGCGCTTCACCCAATTGATTGATACAGTGCCTGATATCAAGGATGCCCCCGATGCCCGTGCGGTCACGCACCTGAAAGGAGATATCCGTTTCGATCACGTTAGTTTTGGTTACACGCCAGAACGACCGACGCTGCATGACATAACTCTCTCTATTCATGCAGGAGAAACCGTGGCATTCGTTGGTCCGTCAGGCGCAGGGAAAACCACGCTGTGTTCTCTGTTACCGCGTTTTTACGACTTAAACGCAGGTGCTATTACCATCGATGGGATTGATATCCGAAACATGACGCAAGCGTCATTACGCCATCAGATCGGTATCGTCCAACAGGATGTCTTTTTGTTTGGTGGCACCATCCGGGAAAACATCGCTTACGGTAAATTGGGTGCGAGCGATGAAGAAGTGATGCACGCCGCTCAGCGCGCCAAGCTCGATGAACTGATCGCCACTTTGCCAGACGGATTGAATACTGTTGTCGGTGAACGTGGGGTGAAACTCTCCGGGGGGCAGAAACAGCGTTTATCCATAGCGCGGATTTTCCTTAAAAACCCACCAATTCTGATTTTGGACGAGGCTACCTCCGCGTTAGATACGGCGACTGAACAGGCTATTCAGCAATCGCTAAGCGAGCTATCAAGCGGACGTACTACGCTGGTGATCGCACACCGCCTAGCGACTATTCAGAACGCCGATCGTATCGTGGTGGTGGATGAGGGACGGATTATTGAGCAAGGCAGTCATCAGTCGCTGCTCGATAACAGCGGCAGCTATGCCCGTCTGCATCATGCCCAGTTTGGTCAGGCATAACCGCTCCATCGCTATGTCGTAATCTTCAGGCGAGAGTGTTGTCTCTCGCCGTTTTCCTACCTACTCCCTTTTTTCCCCGCTTTTTTGGCATTCATGGTGTCTCACCCAATAAAATGCATTTAAAATACATTAATGAAAATGACTGGATGAGAGGCCAACCGTGGCACGAAAACCGATGGGAAAATATCGTCTGCGAGAACTGCGCACTGTTCTGCTGATGATAGATCTGTATGAAAAGCATCATCCCACAGAGATGGAGAACGACGATCGCTACCAGCAACTTTCTGCCTATGCCACCAACCGCCTTGAACGCTGTCAATTTGGCGAAGAGAAACCGGCCTGTAAGCATTGCCCAATCCATTGCTATCAACCGGCCAAGCGTGAACAGATTCGCGCCATTATGCGCTGGTCGGGACCGCGCATGTTATTGCACCACCCTATCCTGGCAATACGCCATCTAATTGATGACCACCGCCCCGTACCGGCATATACGCCACGGCAGGCCCCCACGGCGCGGGTACATCAATCGCAGAAAGCGAGCCCCGATCAAGGCATAAAAAAAGGCCGCTGAAGCGGCCTTTTTGTGAATTGCATGCAAGAACTACTCTTTGGGAGAGGCGTTCTCGACTCTGCTTTTGAGCTTTTGCCCTGGACGGAAGGTGACCACCCGGCGCGCCGTAATCGGAATATCTTCACCCGTTTTAGGGTTACGTCCCGGCCGTTGGTTCTTGTCGCGCAGATCGAAATTACCAAACCCCGATAACTTTACCTGCTCACCATTTTCCAGAGCACGGCGAACTTCTTCAAAAAAAAGTTCGACGAGTTCTTTGGCATCCCGTTTACTCAGCCCGAGCTTTTCAAACAGGTATTCTGACATTTCAGCTTTAGTAAGCGCCATAGGTTCAATCCCTCAAGGATGCTTGGAATCGCTGTTTTAGTGCCTCTACGCATTGTGATACGGTAGCGGCAATATCCTCTTCTGCCAGTGTACGAGAGGTATCTTGCAATACCAGACTGATCGCCAGGCTCTTATACCCTTCTTCCACGCCCTTGCCTCGGTACACGTCAAACAAGTTTACGCCAACTAACTGATTTGCGCCAACTTTCTTACATTCTGACAAAACTTCGCCTGCCGAAACGTTTTCTGCTACCACAACCGCGATGTCACGACGGTTCGACGGGTAGCGAGAAATTTCGCTCGCATCAGGAACCACGCGGTCTGCGACCTTGTTCCAGCTCAATTCGAACACCACAGTACGGCCATTCAGATCCAGTTTACGTTCCAGCTCTGGATGGATTACGCCAATGAAACCAACCGGTTCCCCTGCCAGATAAATCGCTGCGCTCTGGCCCGGATGCAACGCCGGATGCGATTCGGCTTTGAACTCAATTTCCGAAAGTTTACCTATCAGTGACAGCAGCGCTTCCAAATCGCCTTTAAGATCATAGAAGTCAACCGTCTGACGCGCCAGATCCCAATGTTCATCATAGCGATTCCCGGTAATCACGCCAGCTAACATAAGATCCTGACGAATACCGAGTTTATCCTGACTATCAGGAACGAATCTTAAACCGCTTTCAAAGAGGCGCAGGCGGCTCTGCTGGCGGTTTTGGTTATACACCACCGCCCCGAGCAAGCCGCTCCACAGCGACAGACGCATTGCTGACATTTCGGTGGAAATCGGGCTTGGCAGAATCAGCGCTTCTTCACCAGGATGAATCAGCGATTGCACTTTAGGATCGACAAAGCTGTAGGTAATCGCTTCCTGATAGCCGCGGTCAACCAGCAGCGTTTTCACGCGCTTGAGCGAAAGCGCAGCTTCACGGTGCGATGTCATGGTGAGCGGCGCATGGGTCGGGATATTGGGAATATTGTTATAGCCGTAAACACGGGCAACCTCTTCCACCAGATCCTCTTCAATCTCCATGTCAAAACGCCAGCTCGGTGCTACGGCGGTCCAGCCTGCATCGGTGCGTACTACTCTGCAACCGAGGCGAGTCAGGATATCGCTCACCTGTTCGTCTGGGACGACATGCCCAATCAAACGGTCCAGCTTTTCTCTGCGCAGCGTAATCGTTGCGCGGGCAGGTAAATGAGCGTCATTGGTTACATCAATCACCGGCCCGACATTACCACCGCAAATACTCAGCAGCAGTTGGCTCGCACGTTCCATCGCTTTGTATTGCAACGCAGGATCGACACCGCGTTCGTAACGGTGTGAGGCATCGGTATGCAAGCCGTGACGGAGTGCACGGCCGGTGATCGCCAGCGGATGGAAATAGGCACACTCAAGCAGCACGTTACGGGTTTCACCGTTAACCCCAGAGTGTTCACCGCCAAAAATACCGCCCATTGCCAGCGCTTTGCTGTGATCGGCAATTACCAGGGTGTCAGCATTCAACGTCGCTTCATTACCATCCAGCAGCGTCAGGGTTTCACCTTCCTGCGCCAGACGCACCACGATACCGCCGTCCAGACGATCCAGATCGAAAGCGTGCATCGGCTGCCCTAACTCCAGCAGCACGTAGTTAGTCACATCCACCACGGCATCGATTGAGCGGATACCGCAACGACGCAGCTTCTCGCGCATCCACAGCGGCGTTGCCGCCTTCACATCAATACCTTTCACCACGCGTCCCAGATAGCGTGGACAAGCGTCAGACGCCTCTACGCGGATCGGGAAAGTATCGGAAACCGTTGCGGCGACCGGCGTAATGTCCGGTGCCGTCAGCGGCAGTTGGTTCAGCACCGCAACATCACGGGCCACGCCAATGATACTCAAGCAGTCGGCACGGTTAGGCGTCACGCTGATTTCGATGGCGTTATCATACAGCCCGAGATAGGCACGGATGTCAGTGCCTATCGGCGCATCGTGCGGCAATTCGATAATGCCGCTGTGGTCTTCAGAAATGCCCAGTTCGGAGAACGAGCACAACATCCCTTCAGAAGGTTCACCGCGCAGTTTGGCAGCCTTGATTTTGAAATCGCCCGGCAGCACGGCACCAATCGTTGCAACAGCAACGCGCAGCCCCTGACGGCAGTTGGGTGCGCCACACACAATATCCAGCAGACGTTCACCGCCGACGTTAACTTTGGTAACGCGCAGCTTATCGGCATTGGGATGCTGGCCGCATTCAACGACTTCGCCTACCACCACACCATGAAACGCCCCCGCAACTGCCTCAACGCCATCCACTTCCAGGCCGGCCATGGTAATTTGTTCTGACAGTTCGTCACTGCTGATCGCCGGGTTAACCCACTCGCGCAGCCAATGTTCACTGAATTTCATAATACTGTACCCGCCTTACTTAAACTGTTTGAGGAAGCGAAGATCGTTTTCGAAAAATGCGCGCAAATCGGTTACGCCATAGCGCAACATGGTCAGACGCTCCATCCCCATACCAAACGCGAAACCGGAGTACACCTCCGGATCGATGCCAACGTTACGCAACACGTTAGGGTGCACCATGCCGCAGCCCAGCACTTCAAGCCATTTGCCGTTTTTACCCATCACATCCACTTCTGCGGACGGTTCAGTAAACGGGAAATAGGACGGGCGGAAACGTACCTGCAAATCTTCTTCGAAGAAGTTACGCAGGAAATCGTGCAGCGTGCCTTTCAGGTTGGTAAAGCTGATGTTTTTATCCACGATCAGCCCTTCCATTTGATGGAACATCGGCGTATGGGTTTGGTCGTAGTCGTTACGATAGACGCGGCCTGGCGCGATGATGCGGATCGGCGGCTGCTGTTTTTCCATGGTGCGAATTTGCACCCCGGACGTTTGGGTACGCAGTAAACGCGTAGCATCAAACCAGAAGGTATCATGATCGGCACGCGCGGGGTGGTGCCCCGGAATATTCAACGCATCGAAGTTGTAATAGGCATCTTCGATTTCCGGCCCGGTGGCTACCGAGAAACCCAACTCACCGAAGAAGGTTTCGATACGATCGATGGTACGTGTGACTGGATGCAAACCGCCGTTTTCCATGGTGCGCCCCGGCAGGGAAACATCGATGGTTTCTTCTGCCAGACGGGCGTTCAGCACCGCCGACTCCAACGTTTGTTTGCGGACGTTCAGCGCTTCTTGCACATCCTGCTTCGCCTGGTTGATGACCGCACCCGCCGCAGGGCGTTCGTCTGCGGGCAAATCGCGTAGCGATGTCATTTGCAGGGTTAAATGCCCTTTTTTGCCCAGGTATTCGACACGCACATTATCCAGCGTCGCAATATCCTGAGCCGCGTCTATGGCTGTTCTGGCATTCGCTACCAGCTCTGCGAGATGTGGCATTGCATTCCTCTTCTTCTGCCTGTATGGCCAGTTATCATGATTAGAACCAAACGCAAACAAAAAAGCCTCCCGGCGGGAGGCTTCAAGCGCTATTTTTCGTTTCTTTTCTTACGCGCAAAGCCTCCTGAGATCAGGTGCTAAAGTAAAAAAAGAAACGGAAAATAGCAGTAGTCATACTTGCGTTACCTTAATGTCAATACGCTTGTGCGTCACCAGTGTCGATGTTTATCGCCAATAGCCTATCGGCGGACACGTTTACGGTAAAAATGTTACTACAAACAGCACTGTCTTATTGGAAATCGACGCGAATCAAAAGTCAATCACAACCGTTATAGATATCGCTCAATGTGACAGAAAGGACACACTGGCGTCTCCTTAAACGAAAAGAGGGAGCAACGCTCCCTCTTTCCACTGGCTTACGCCAGGGCTGCTTTCGCTTTTTCAACCAGTGCAGAGAATGCCACTTTGTCGAATACGGCGATATCAGCCAGGATCTTACGGTCGATTTCAACAGAGGCTTTTTTCAGGCCGTTGATGAATTTGCTGTAAGACAAGCCATTTTGGCGAGCTGCTGCATTGATACGTGCAATCCACAGCTGGCGGAATTGACGTTTACGTTGACGACGGTCGCGGTAAGCGTACTGACCAGCTTTGATTACTGCCTGGAAGGCAACACGATAAACGCGCGAACGGGCACCGTAGTAACCTTTCGCTTGTTTCAGAATTTTCTTGTGACGTGCACGAGCAACCACACCACGTTTTACGCGAGCCATATGCTCTCTCCTAAAGTCTTATTCTTGATTCAAAAAGGTTACTTATGCGCACGGCAGACATGCGACAACTAGGCCCCGATCTCCTTTGGAGACCATGCCCTTCGGACGCAGATGACGTTTACGTTTAGTCGCTTTTTTGGTCAGAATATGACGCAGGTTAGCACGCTTACGCTTAAAACCACCTTTGGCGGTCTTTTTAAAGCGTTTAGCGGCGCCACGTACTGTTTTGATCTTTGGCATGTTAATTTCCACTTCGCATTGTTGATATAATGAATCAGCTAAGGCGAACAAAACCCGCGCGATGCGGACACCGCACGGGTTCTATTACTTGAATGCCTTACTGTTTCTTCTTCGGTGCAAGCACCATGATCATCTGGCGGCCTTCGATCTTCGTAGGGAAGGATTCGACCACTGCCAGTTCACTCAGATCGTCACGAACGCGGTTAAGCACTTCGATACCAATCTGTTGGTGCGCCATTTCACGTCCACGAAAACGCAGGGTGATTTTGGCCTTGTCACCGTCTTCCAGAAAGCGAACCAGGTTGCGTAGTTTGACCTGATAGTCGCCATCATCGGTACCAGGACGGAATTTGATTTCCTTAACCTGGATAACTTTTTGTTTCTTCTTTTGTTCCTTGGTGGCCTTACTCTTCTCGTAGAGGAACTTGCCGTAATCCATGATTCGGCAAACCGGCGGCTCGGCGTTAGGACTGATTTCAACTAAATCAACACCTGCTTCCTCGGCTTTCTCTAACGCTTCATTCAGACTGACAATGCCAATCTGCTCGCCATCGACGCCCGTTAGACGTACCTCTTGCGCGCGAATTTCTCTATTGATGCGATTAGGACGCGCCGGTTGAACTCGTTTTCCGCCTTTTATACCTTATTCCTCCAACTGATGAAGACTACGGCTGCGAATTTCTTGTTGCAGCTGCTTGATCACTTCGTTAACGTCGATGCTTCCCAAATCTTTGCCGCGACGGGTGCGAACGGCCACTTTGCCAGCTTCCACCTCTTTATCACCGCAAACAAGCATATAAGGAACACGTCGTAAAGTGTGCTCGCGGATTTTAAAGCCTATTTTCTCATTTCTCAAGTCCGCTTTTACACGAATACCTGCATCTTGCAGTTTTCGCGTCAATTCACTGACATATTCGGACTGTCCATCGGTGATATTCATCACCACAGCTTGCACCGGCGCCAACCAGGTTGGAAAGAATCCGGCAAACTCCTCGGTAAGAATACCGATGAAGCGCTCCATGGAGCCCAATATGGCGCGGTGAATCATCACCGGCACCTGGCGCTCGTTACTTTCGCCCACATAAGAGGCGTTTAAACGGCCCGGCAGTGAAAAGTCGAGCTGCACCGTACCACATTGCCAGGCGCGATCCAAACAATCGTGCAAAGTAAATTCAATTTTCGGACCATAGAACGCCCCTTCACCCGGCTGATAATCAAACGGAATCCCGTTCTCTGTCAGCGCAGCCGCCAAATCGTGCTCAGCGCGATCCCACATCTCATCGATACCGATGCGCTTTTCAGGGCGAGTGGAAAGCTTAACGACGATTTTTTCAAAGCCGAAGGTGCTGTACATGTCGTACACCATCTTGATACAGCTATTCACTTCTGCACGAACCTGTTCTTCGGTACAGAAGATATGGGCGTCATCCTGCGTAAATCCGCGCACGCGCATCAACCCGTGCAGCGAGCCTGACGGTTCGTTGCGGTGGCAACTGCCGAATTCGGCCATGCGCAGCGGCAAATCGCGGTAAGATTTTAACCCCTGATTAAAAATCTGCACATGCCCCGGGCAGTTCATCGGCTTGATGCAATATTCCCGGTTCTCTGACGAGGTGGTGAACATGGCTTCTTTGTAGTTTTCCCAGTGCCCGGTTTTTTCCCACAGCACGCGGTCCATCATAAAGGGCCCTTTCACTTCCTGATACTGGTACTCTTTGAGCTTCATGCGCACAAAAGCTTCCAGTTCACGGAATACTGTCCAGCCATCGTTGTGCCAGAACACCATGCCTGGCGCTTCTTCCTGCATATGATACAGGTCGAGCTGTTTGCCAATTTTACGGTGATCGCGCTTGGCGGCTTCTTCCAGACGCTGCAAATAGGCACCCAACTGTTTTTTGTCTGCCCAGGCCGTGCCGTAGATACGCTGCAACATCTTGTTTTTGCTGTCGCCACGCCAGTAAGCACCCGAGGTTTTCTGCAATTTGAAATGATGGCAGAAACGCATGTTGGGCACATGCGGACCACGACACATGTCGATGTATTCTTCGTGGTGATACAAACCGGGACGATCGTCGTGGCTGATGTTTTCATCCAGAATGGCGACCTTATAGGTCTCGCCACGCGCGGCGAAGACATCACGCGCTTCCTGCCAACTGACCTTTTTCTTGATAACATCGTAATCTTTGTCGGCCAGTTCATGCATGCGCTTTTCAAGCAGATCGATATCTTCCTGCGTCAGCGTGCGATCTAAATCAACGTCATAGTAAAAACCATTATCGATGACCGGGCCGATCGCCATTTTGGTATCCGGCCACAGTTGCTTGATGGCGTGTCCCAACAGATGCGCACAAGAGTGGCGCAGGATCTCCAGCCCCTCTTGATCCTTGGCGGTAATAATCGCCAATTGTGCATCAGAGTCGATCAGATCGCTGGCATCCACCAGTTCACCGTTAACGCGGCCCGCGATACAGGCTTTCGCCAGACCCGGACCAATATCCAGTGCCACATCAAAAGGAGAAACGGCACGATCGTATTGACGCTGACTTCCATCAGGAAGCGTAATAACAGGCATTCTAGTTCCCTTATTCGCAGTGGTGACCCACACGAAAGATCACATACGAAAATGAATTCACTTAGTTTTCAAAACATTGTGTAACCATCTAACCAACCGTCGTTAAATTGGTACACCTGGCACAAAATCAAAATCCCACGAAGCGTGGGATTGGTGACAAACGTCATGCTACCACCATTAGCAGGGATGAACCAGTCACTTACAACGTCCGTTAGCGCGTCAAATAACCGCACTTTTCCCACACATCAAAACGTGTTTGTCTTACCGGTCACAAATTGCCCTACAATTATCATGGTCATGACCTCGTTTTGTTAAGCAGAACACTTTATTTAACTAAAGTCAGCGGTACTCTTCATCCACTATTGGTGCCTGAAATTGGCCCCAACAGACAGATTACTTTATACATTTACGCACAAATACACTGATAAGAATACTGAGGATGAAACCATGAAACCGTCATTCCGCACCTACTTTAAGAATAAATTCGACGGTATCGCTCGCCGAGAACATCAACGATGGTCTTGTGAACAGAATTGAGGTTGGATACTTGTGGTGGTCTGTCACCAATACTGAA
>NZ_JBPETA010000103.1:0-11245 GCF_051710365.1 Symbiopectobacterium sp.
TTTGAGATTTTTGGCCAGTTCATTAGCCAGAGCCTGCAACTGTTTTTCGTCCATAAAGTAACCTGCTTTTGATGTTGGATTGAACATATCAAAATCAGGCAATTACACAAATTTATGTACAGGCTCCAGAGCCATTGATTAGCACGTTTTTTTAAACGGTAGCCGTGTGTTTTTGTCCGAAACTTACTTTTCGATGGATACACAACTCTCGTTTCAGGATGACCTAAATGCTTTCGGATTATCTCTGCCCTATCAATAATGCGCCTTTTCGCTTACCTTCCAACGGACCTTTTAATTATAGGCTAGGAGCAGTGCCGCCGATACGACTCTTTCAAGAGGTTATCGTTGTCAGCAATGATGGCGTAGAGCCAATGGCGTTGTCTGCGCGTTGTTCTGTTCCTGCGTTGTCATCCCTGGCGGCCAATGCTTGCGTAAGTCGCATTACAGGGGTTAACGGGTTTTCCCAATCTGACGATATTGTGCAAGTGGCGCGCTTTATCGGAGACAACAGTGAATATCCCCCTACCGTGCAACGCACCCTGCGTGAGGCGTTTTATCAACGCTGGAAATCCATGTCTCTCGGCGAGCATGCTCTATTGGCACGTGGCGTTGCGGTAGAGCGCGTATTGGCGGGGCAATCGTGCAAGACGGTTGCCGAGGCGCATGGTATTCCTGAACGTAGCATACTCATGCATTGGCTGAATATGCTGGCGGTTGATGGTGAGGCGGGTACGCGGGTCTGTGCGGGTGAATGCTGTTATGCCGTGGCGGATATCTACGGTATTGAATCTGATAGCTTCGCCTTCAACGAGTTGCAAAAGCGTGCGGTGATGGGGTGGGCAGGGGAACGGGTACGCAACGGTGAGTCATGCCTGCAAGTGGAACAGGATCATGGTATTTGCATGCAGTACGAGGCGATGGATATGTTAGAGATAATCGCGGTTAACTCCTGTGCCGGAGAACGGGTACGTAACGGTGAATCCTGCCGGCTGGTCGCCCGAGAACATGGCATCAGTGCTTTATTTATGGCGATGTGCGAGCTGGAAAACATCGCCGTGAAAACGGTTGCCGGAGCGCGAGTGCAACAGGGGGAACTCTGTTACGTGGTAGCGTGGGATCACGGAATTAGCCATTGCCATAATGCGATGCATAATCTGGAGATGGTTGCTGTGGAGACCTTCGGGGCTGAACGGGTGAAAAACGGGGAGTGCTGCACACTTGTCGCCCTGTCGCTGGGGATTGCATTGGACAGTGGGGCGGTAAAGGTGCTGGCAGCCCTCGAAATGGCCTCTGCTGGTGCGGAAAAACGCCCGCGCTTACAGTGAGTAGGGTGGGGTAATAAATAAAAACCCCACAGTCAGGACTCTGACCGTGGGGCTGGTATGAGGTGCTGTACTCAGAAAAGCGCTACTTTTTGATACGGATAACCGGTGTTTCACCGACAACCACGGTGCCGCTCAACTTGGTCAGCTCTTTGATTTCGTCCATGTTGGAGATAACCACCGGCGTCAACGTTGATTTGGCCTTTTCTTCCAACAGCGCCAGATCGAATTCAATGACCAGATCGCCTTTCTTCACGTGTTGGCCTTCTTCCGCGATGCGTTTGAAGCCTTCACCTTTCAGCTCAACGGTATCGATGCCGAAGTGAACGAACAGTTCAATACCGCTGTCGGATTCGATAGAGAAAGCATGGTTAGTTTCAAAAATCTTGCCGATGGTGCCATCAACCGGCGCCACCATCTTGTTGCCAGTCGGTTTAATGGCAATACCGTCCCCGACAATTTTTTCAGCAAAAACAACGTCAGGAACGTCTTCGATATTGACGATTTCACCAGACAGCGGTGCAATGATTTCAATACTGCCAGTATCTTTTTTGTCATCAGATACCAGAGATTTCAGTTTATCGAACAAACCCATGATCTTCTCCTAATCATTAATATTGGGTCAGCATAGCAGAATCAGCAGAGCGTTTTTTCTTTGATGAATCGGCTCACTACATCGCTCAGTTCTTGCGCTGTGGGTTGGGAGAGCGCTTGTTCTGCCAACGCTTTGGCATCGTCGTAATTTGCATTACGAATGATCTTCTTGATGCTAGGAATTGAGATTGCACTCATGCTGAATTCATCCAGACCCATACCCAATAATAGCAGTGTAGCACGTTCGTCACCAGCGAGCTCGCCGCACATCCCCGTCCATTTGCCTTCGGCATGAGATGCGTCAATGACCTGCTTGATCAAACGCAATACCGCTGGAGACATCGGGTTATAGAGATGAGAGATAAGCTCATTACCGCGATCAACTGCCAGAGTATACTGGGTTAAGTCATTTGTCCCAATACTAAAAAAGTCCACTTCTTTCGCCAGATGGTTGGCAATGGCGGCCGCAGCAGGTGTTTCAACCATTACGCCCACCTCGATGCTCTCATCGAAGGCTTTCCCTTCTGCTCTCAACTGCGATTTCAGCAGTTCCAGCTCGGCTTTCAGCGCACGCACTTCCTCTACGGAAATGATCATTGGGAACATGATGCGCAGCTTGCCAAACACCGACGCGCGCAAAATGGCACGCAGCTGTGTATGAAGAATTTCTTTACGATCGAGACAGATACGAATCGCTCGCCAGCCCAGGAACGAGTTCTCTTCCTTCGGCAGGTTCATGTAAGGCAGATCTTTATCGCCGCCGATATCCATGGTGCGCACGATAACCGCCTGCGCCCCTACGGCTTCTGCCACGGCTTTGTAGGCTTGGAACTGCTCTTCTTCTGTCGGGAACGCATCGCGATCCATAAACAGGAATTCGGTACGATAGAGTCCAACACCTTCTGCGCCATTGCGCTCGGCACCGGCAACATCACGCACGGTACCAATGTTGGCGCACACTTCTACCTGATGCCCGTCGAGCGTGATGACTGGCAAATCCTTCAGTTTTGCCAACGCATCTTTTTCAGCGTAGTACTGTGCTTCCAGCGCTTTCAGTTGTTCGATAACGTCCGGCGTCGGGTTCTGATAAATTTTGTTGTTCACGCCATCCAGAATCAGATAATCGCCGTTTTTCACCTGCTGGGTGGCATCCGTGGTGCCGACAATCGCGGGCAGCTCCAGAGAACGCGCCATGATGGAGGTGTGGGAGGTCCGGCCGCCGAGATCGGTAATAAAGCCCAGCACCTTGTCCAGGTTCAGCTGTGCGGTTTCTGATGGCGTCAAATCGGTTGCGATCAGGATCGATTCTTCCTGAATATCGCCCAGATCGATAATCGGCATACCGAGAATGTTTCTCAGCAGGCGTTTACCGATATCGCGCATGTCCGCTGCGCGCTCTTTCAGGTACTCATCGTCCTGTTCTTCCAACGCTTTCGCCTGATTCTCGATAACCGAGTAGGCTGCTGCATCGGCAGAGTGATGGTCCTTTTTGATCAGGGCTATGATTTCCTGCTCGAACTCTTCATCTTCAAGCAGCATGATATGCCCTTCGAAGATGGCCTCTTTCTCAGCGCCCAGGGTTGCACCTGCTTTGGTCTTGATGGCTTCCAACTGCGCAGAAGCCTTGGCCCGGCCACTCAGAAAACGTTCGATTTCTTGTTCAACGTCTTCAGCAGTAATTTTCTTCCGGCTGATGACGATTTCGTCTTCCTTCAATAACAGCGCGTTACCGAAAGCAAAACCGGGTGATACTAATATGCCTGAAATCATAACCCTACCTTCACTCGAAACTGATGTTCACACGAAAAGCTTGCCGATTACTCAAGTTCGGCCATCAGCTTAACCAGATGTTCAACGGCTTTTTGCTCGTCTTCACCTTCTGCGGAAAGGGTAACGACAGTGCCTTGCGTCAGGCCTAGGGTCTGAAGCTTGAACAAACTTTTCGCGCTGGCACTTTTTCCGTTGGAGGTGACGGTAATTTCGCTGGTAAATCCTTTGGCTTCTTTAACAAACTGAGCCGCAGGACGGGTGTGCAGGCCATTCGGAGCGGTAATGGTAACTTCTTGCTGGAACATTCTGTTTTCCCCAACTATGGTTTGGATTCGTGTTGTGGAACTAAAGTTTAGTGTATTTACCGAACTTTAGTCTGTTAGGTCAGCCCCATTTATGTTACGGGGTCGCCATTGATGCGGCAAGGTAAGGACGAAACGCCTTCCCTGAATATATACGCCAAATAGCACCGTATTCCAGCCCAGTGTCAGATGGCATTGCTGCCTCTGTGGTAAAAAACGGGGACATTGCCATCAGTAGGAACAGGGTACGATGTTACGGTTATTAATTTCGCACATAAAAATAATTGTTCGGTTAAATACTAAACCTGGACCAAAAAAGCAATCATTGATGTGTATAAACTTTGAACCCGACCACAAAAAAAGCACCTGTGAAGGTGCTTTTATGCCGTCAATGTAACGAAGGATTACTGCTGCAATTCTTGTTCTGTGAACAGATCGGCAAACAGTGCAGTACTGAGATAACGCTCACCGGAAGAGGGCAGAATCACCACGATGGTTTTGCCTTCAAAAGCGGGCTCTTTCAGCAAATTCAGTGCGGCAGCCACGGCTGCACCGGAAGAGATCCCAGCCAGAATACCTTCCTCTTCCATCAGGCGACGCGCGGTTGAAATCGCGTCCTCGTTAGAAATGCGCTCAACGCGATCCACCAGAGACAGATCGAGGTTACCGGGAATGAAACCTGCGCCGATCCCTTGGATCTTGTGCGGGCCAGGCTTGATCTCTTCGCCAGCCAGCGCTTGGGTGATCACCGGTGAATCAACGGGTTCAACCGCGACGGTGGTGATAGCTTTGCCTTTGGTTTTCTTGATAAAACGGCTAACGCCAGTCAACGTACCGCCGGTGCCGACACCGGAGATAAACACGTCGACTTCACCATCGGTATCTTCCCAGATTTCCGGACCGGTGGTTTTTTCGTGAATTTCCGGGTTAGCCGGATTGCTGAACTGTTGCAGTACCAGTTTGGCGCCCAGCGCTTTCAACAGTTTGCGCCGCTCAATGCTCATGGTTTCTGGCATGGTCAGGGTTAATTTGTACCCGCGGGCAGCAGCGACATAGGCCAGAGCAATCCCGGTGTTACCGCTCGTCGGTTCCACCAGTTCAACGCCGGGTTTTAATACGCCGCGTTTTTCTGCATCCCAAATCAGGTTCGCACCGATACGGCATTTGACGCTGAAGCTGGGGTTGCGCGATTCTACTTTTGCCAGAATACGTCCATTACCGACACGGTTCAGGCGAACCAGCGGCGAGTGGCCGATGGTGTAGGAGTTATCTTCATAGATTTTGCTCATGGCCAGTCCTTATAACTGTATGAAATTTTTACCAACAAGATAGAGCATACTCACTCCGTCCTTTCAGGGAAGGAAAGAATTGCTATATCGTTATGTTCTTAAGAAATATCTTTTCATTACAGTCGGAAAAACTATCGCGTTCCCGCTGATACCGAGAGATGACGATATCGATCCACCCACAATGCGGTTGCGCCACAGACGGCGACCGGCATCACCACCAAATTCAGGAACGGCACCAGCGTAAACACGCTGACCAGCGCGCCGAACTGCAAGTTATTGAGTTTATGACGCCGTAACGCTTCGCGCATGGTGGGAAAGCTGATTTTGTGATTGTCGAAGGGATAATCGCAATATTGAATGGCCAGCATCCAGGCGCTAAACCCGAACCACAGCAGCGGTGCCACGGTTTGTCCGATGCTGGGAATAAGATACAGCAACAGCAGCACGATGGCGCGCGGCAGGTAATAGGCGAGTTTCTGCACTTCGCGCTTCATGATCCGCGGGATATCTTTGACCATGCCCACGACGCCACTGTCCGGCAGGGCCTTTCCGGTCAGTCGCGCTTCAAGCTGCTCGGCCAGCAGGCCGTTAAACGGTGCCGCGATAAAATTGGCGATGGTACTGAAAAAATAGCCGAATACCAACAGGATAGAGATGACGGCGAGCGGCCATAGCAGGTAGCTTAACCATTGCAGCCACTCTGGCACATGGCCCATCAGTTGGGCAATCCAGTCACCCATGCGGGAAAACAGCCACCAAAAGGCACCGCCCATCAACAGCACATTGAGCAGCAGGGGAACGATGACAAAACGCCGTATGCCCGGCAGCGACATCAGTTTCCAACCTTGTGCGAATATAGTAAATGCCTGAACGCGGTGGCGTAGCGGGGGGACGGGGTTACCATGACATCCTGTTCCTCATTGTGGGGGTGATCCGGATCGTTTGTGTGATCTGCATCATATCGGGATGATTTTCTGCTGACCAGTGACACTTTGGACGAAAAAAAAGCAAAAAAGTGCGCCCGGTATATCTTTATTCCTATAAAATACTGTGCAGGCTTGCACTTGTGTACGCAGGTAAATAGAGTTAGGGGTATGAAAAAATTGCCGCGGTGGCAATAAATTTAATTAACTGGGATAGCAATGATGCAGGACTTGCGTCTGATATTAATCGTTGTGGGCGCGATCGCTATAATTGCGCTACTGCTTCACGGCTTGTGGACGAGCCGTGAAGAGCGCTCGTCCCTTTTTCGTGACCGTCCGGTGAAGCGCCTTAAGCAAAAGCAGAAGCGAGAAGAGACTGCGCCGCTTGAGGAGCTTGATGAAGGGGTCGGTGAAGTCAGAGTCACGCGAACTCGTGCGCAGGAAGAACCTGCATTGGGTTCGTTCAGTGAGTCTGCGCCGCCGCCTGCATCCTCATCGCCTTTCGCTTCTGCTGCCGAACACGTTCGTACCGATTACGATCCGCTGTTAGGAGTAGGAGCGACCACCGCGCCGCAATCTGCACCTGAGGTGCACGTCGATCGCGTTGCGCAGGAGACTCGCCCCGCACATGCTGCACCTGTGCACCCAACGCCTGTTGAACGTGCACCGCATGTTGAAGAGCAGGCCGCAGAGCAAGACTTGCCTGAGCGGGATGCTGACCAGCCGCAAGTGCAAAGCGCAAGCAGCGCAGCGCAAGAAACGGTGCTGGTACTGCACGTTGCGGCTCATCAGGGCAGTATCATTGGCGGTGAAGTGCTGTTGCAGAGCGTATTGCAGGCCGGCTTCCAGTTCGGTGAAATGAATATTTTCCATCGCCATGTTAATCCTGCGGGTGCAGGACCGGTGCTGTTCAGCCTGGCCAACATGGTGAAACCCGGCTCTTTCAGTATTGACGACATGGCCGAGTTCTCCACGCCGGGCGTCTCCATTTTCATGATGGTGCCCTCCTACGGTGACGCAAGCCAGAATTTCAAACTGATGCTGCAATCTGCACAGCGCATTGCTGACGACGTCGGCGGAGTGGTACTGGATGATGAGCGTCGTTTAATGACGCCGCAGAAAGTTGGGGCTTACAAAGGCCGTATTCGCGATGTGCTGCGGGCTAATGTTTTGTAACCGCAAAGCCTCCTACATGGAGGCTTTGTTTTTTTAGGGGATAGGGTGGGCTGACGTGGTGAGTAGCAATGGGTTAAAGCAGGATCTGGGCGTGGTTCAGGGAGTGGGGCTGCTTTCTACTTCTTCACTACTGGGAACTGGCGTGTTTGCGGTGCCAGCTATTGTGGCGCAACTGTCGGGTAATGGCAGCCTGTGGGCCTGGCCGCTGCTGATTGTGTTGGTGTTTCCGATTGCCATTGGCTTTGCCGCGTTAGGACAGCATTTTCCCAATGCCGGTGGAGCAGCTCACTTTGTCAATCTGGCGTTTGGCCCGCGTCTGGCCCGCGTGACCCGCTGGCTGTTTCTTTCCGTGATCCCCCTGGGGTTGCCTGCTGCGCTGCAAATTGCCGCTGAGTTTTGGGCGCCGTTTATCGGCCATAGCAGGGCGGGCATATTGGTGGTGCAAATGTTGACGCTGGTCGCCATTTGGCTGCTTGGGTCACGCAGTGCGGGCCCAAGTGCTTCCATTCAAACGGGTATTGCCGTGCTGCTGCTGCTGCTGGTCGCCGCCATTTGGTGGGGGGGAGAGATCAATCCCACGCATATCGCCTGGCCTGCACTGAGTACCCTCTCTTGGCCGAACACCTTTGATTCACTTGCCGTGATGTTTTGGTGTTTTGTTGGACTGGAAGCGTTTGCTCACCTCTCTACCGAGTTTCGTAACCCAGAGCGTGATTTCCCTCGGGCCTTGATGATCGGCATGCTGATTGCTGGCATCGTCTATTGGGGCTGTACCTTAGCGATTTTGCAGTTGAACGTCTACGGCAGTGATATCGCGCCGACCTCGCTGCTGTTGAGTATCGTCGCAGATTTGTTTGGTAGCGAATGGATCTATTGGGGGCCTGCCTGATTGGCTATCTGGCGTGCTTTGCCAGTGTGAACATTTATACACAGGGCTTTGCGCGACTGGTGTGGTCACAGGCAACGCCAGGGAGTCGTTTGGGGCGGCTTTCACGTGCCCAAGTTCCCCTTAGCGCACTGTCGGCGGTGGTGCTTTGTAGCATGGTCTGTTGCCTGCTGATTTACTGGCTGTCACTGCCATTATCGACGTTGATCGTTTACGCCAACGGTATTTTTGTTCTGGTTTATCTGCTGTGCATGCTGGCAGGGTGTCGGCTGTTGAAAGGTCGGGCCCGCCTGATGGCGGTTATCGGCAGTGTGCTGTGTTGCGCACTGTTGGTGATGGTAGGGGCTAAATCGCTCTATGCACTGATTATGCTGGCAGTGCTGTGGTGGGGGTTACCGCATAAGTCACAGCAACTGACGGCAGAATAATCACTGCTGCACCGGCCCTCGGGTGGCCGGTGCCCGTGATGAGGTCGTACCGCCTACAGTGGTTGCTGTTCAGACGTAGCGGTTTTTTCTGCGTCCAGCTTGGCTTCCAATTCGCTCAAACGCTGTTCCAGCCGCGCCAGTTTTTCACGAGTGCGCAGCAGAACCTGCGTTTGCACATCGAACTCTTCGTGGTTTACTAGATCCAGTTTGGTAAACTGTGCTTGCAGTACCTGGCGAATTTTTTTCTCGGCGTCTTCGCCCAGCTCACGTATGCCTTTCGGCATAGATTCATGCACCTGGCGTGCAATTTGCTCAATCTTTTTCGGGTCAATCATGCCGTTTTCCTGCTCGGTTTCTGTCATCTGTACTGTCAGTGTAATGAGTGAATGAAAAGGGATAAACCAAAACTCGCCTTGTAATGCTTTGTGTCGGATTCCTAAAGAAAATTTTTCCCAATAGGCCAGCAGATGTCACATTTTATCCATTGCGCTAATTGCCCCGTTCAGGCAATAGCGTTATAGTTACCACGCTTACTTCTCAGGGCGGGGTGTAATTCCCCACCGGCGGTAAACCAGACAGCGCAGGGTGCTAAAACATCGTGCTTTCGTCTGGAAGCCCGCGAGCGCTCGCCGTAACGTTATCAATAATTTATTATCGATGTGCGTGGCGAGGTCAGCAGATCCGGTGAAATTCCGGGGCCGACGGTTATAGTCCGGATGGGAGAGAGTAACGGTATCCTGTTGGGCATATGCCCACTCGCGTTATTTTGTTAGTCATTGCACGGTGCGCATTGAACCGCATCTGTTGTAATGGTTACTCCTCAAGCTCGCCCTGGTTCTGGTAATCCATAATAAACATAAGGTTTTTTTACCATGAATCAGACATTACTTTCTGAATTTGGCACGCCATCTGAACGCGTTGAACGTGCTCTTGAAGCGCTGCGTCAAGGCGTTGGTGTTATGGTGTTGGACGACGAAGACCGTGAAAATGAAGGCGACATGGTATTTGCCGCCGAGAACATGACCGTTGAGCAAATGGCGATGACCATTCGCTACGGTAGTGGTATCGTCTGCCTGTGCCTGACTGAAGAGCGCCGCCGTCAATTGGAACTGCCCATGATGGTGGAGCACAACACCAGCCACTATCAAACCGGCTTTACCGTCACCATCGAAGCTGCTGAAGGCGTGACGACCGGTGTGTCTGCGGCTGACCGTATGACAACCGTTCGCGCCGCCATTGCTGATGACGCTCGTGCGAGCGATTTGAATCGTCCTGGCCACGTCTTTCCGTTGCGCGGCCAACCGGGTGGCGTACTGACTCGCTGTGGTCATACCGAAGCGTCTATCGATCTGGCAACGCTGGCAGGTTTCAAACCGGCCGCTGTGCTGTGTGAGCTGACCAATGATGACGGCTCCATGGCGCGTGCGCCGGAAGTGATCGCCTTTGCTAAACAGCACGGCATGCCGGTACTGACCATCGAAGACTTGGTCGCCTACCGTCAGGCAGCAGAACGCAAAGCGAGCTGATCGTTCTCTTCTCGGGCCGGTGATACCGGCCCTTAAAAACGCAGCCAGTGCGCCTTACGCGTTCGGCTGCGTTTTTCTTGCCAGTAAGGTGGCGAAGCGCAGTTTGATGCGGTTGCCATTCTCGTCGGTTTTATGCAATTCCCCCACCTCTTCGTTGTATTTCAGGATGTCCCATCCTGCGTAATACTCGCGCAATTCATCGTGCTGGAAGGTGAAGGAGAAAGGCAGCGGGCAGGGGAAATCCTCGGTGGACATGGCCGCCACGATCAGGTTATAGCCACCCTCTACGATGCACTCCTGCATGTTACGCACGATGAAAGGAATGCGCTCGCGTTCCAGAAACATCAACACCACGGTAGAGATGATGAGGTCAAACTGTTCGTCTAACGCGGCTTTGTTGATGTCGTACAGGCTGGCGCGAATGCCGGAGAGGTTTTCGCTGCTGATGATATCTTTCAGTGACGAGATGCTGTTGAGGTTTTTGTCATACGCGGTAACGTCAAATCCGCGCAGGTTCATGTAAAGGGCATTTCTGCCGCCACCGCAGCCAAGATCGAGCGCTTTGCCAGCCGGTATTTGCTCCAGTGCGGCCACTACTTCGGAGTGGGTTGCCGTCAGGCCGTATTTTTTAGCGTAATAATCCTCGACTGTGCAGTAAAACGCTAACTGGCACTCCAAATCCGCTGAGGCACTGACGATCCGGTGCCAGGCTTGCGGTTCAACAAACGGCGGCTGATTCTGTTTGGTAAACTGATAAGTCTCAATCACCGAGCCATCTTCATGCAGCATGGCGAACGTCAGCTCTCCTTTCAAGACGGTCAACTTCGCCCAGGTGCCCACTTGCGTGTTGTGTTTTTCTTGAAACGCGGCGGGCAGCGTCTGTGCATTCCACTGCGGCAGGGTTTTATCCGTCATTCCGCACCTACTTTAAGAATAAATTCGACGGTATCGCTCGCCGAGAACATCAACGATGGTCTTGTGAACAGAATTGAGGTTGGATACTTGTGGTGGTCTGTCACCAATACTGAA
>NZ_JBPETA010000104.1:0-11201 GCF_051710365.1 Symbiopectobacterium sp.
CTTGTTATAGGAGGGCCAGTTAGTGATTTTAAAATTTTGTTTTGCCATGGAGACCTGATTTTGAAACAACTATGGTGATCTGTTCCGATGATTACCCAAACTTTCTATTTATTCAACAAAGCCATTCGAATTGTGTGGGTTGTCGGCATATAAGACTTTTCATTTTTTATTCTCTACATCAATTTCCCCTGGTGCATTTATCTTTTCCTAAAACCAAGGACCATGTTGCAGGGTGTTTTCAGTAATGTGATAAATCACACTGACTTCGGCTCTTAATCGGTTTTTAATGAATAAAAAACCATAACAGGTACTTTATGAGCCGTACACCTACCTTACGCCAGCATGTAATTAACCAGTTTCTCGATGCGATAAATCAGGCTTCGCTGGTTTCCCCGTTGCCTTCGCAGGCGGTGCTGGCCGAGATGTTCAACATCAGTCGGACTACCGTGATGCACACGCTGGATTACCTGACAGAGCGCGGCATCGTGGTGCGCGAAGGCGGCAAATATCACATCGCGCGTGTGCCGGAGAACAATGACGGTTTTGATGTGATTGCGGAAACGCTGGAGGAACAGACGGCACTGTTCGAAAAGCGCTTTTATCACATGATCAACCAGCGCCAGATAGTGCCGGGCGATGCCTTTACTGAACTGCAATTGGCGCTCTGGTGCCACGTTCGACCGGTAGTCGTGCGCGAATTTCTGCTGCGCTTCTCACGTTACGATCTGAGAGAGTCTGCGCCGGGGCTATTGGCGCATGAAGCAGTTCGATCAGGCCTATGCCGAAAAACTGTTCGAACTGCGGGAGATGTTGGAAACGCACGCGCTAAACGCCTTTATGAACTTGCCCGACAGTGACCCGCGTTGGATCACGGTGAAAGAACTGTTGGAGAGCCATCGCGAACTGCGCAATCGCATTCAGGAATACTATCGCCTGTTTTCGCCGTTGGATCAGCAACTGCACCAACTGATTATTTCTGCTGCGGATAATCCGTTTTTCGATCAGATGAGCGAGATAATCTCGGTGGTGTTCCACTTTCACTACCAGTGGGACGAGCGTTCGCTCAAGCAACGCAATACGCTGGCGGGAGGGAGCTTATGCCGGATAGATCAGTTGTTCCGGTATGCGCTGCATGATGATCTTGCAGTGACGAATGGAAACGCGCGCTTTGGCCTGCTTGCGCACGGCTTCGTAGTTGTTTTCTGCATCCAGAATCACCAGATTTGCCGGGCGGCCCACAGCAATGCCGTAGCGGTTACCGAGGTTGAGTGCCTTGGCGCTGTTATCGGTGACGAAATCCAGGCAGCGTTGCAGGTCGTCATATCCCATCATGTGGCAAATGTGCAATCCGGCATCAAGTACGCGCAAGATATTGCCATTCCCCAGCGGATACCATGGGTCTTTGATGGAGTCTTGTCCAAAACAGACGTTCATACCCGCGCGATCCAGTTCCGCCACGCGGGTAACGCCACGGCGTTTCGGGAAGGTGTCAAAGCGCCCTTGCAGGTGGATACTCTCGGTGGGGCAAGAGACAAAACTGATCCCTGAGCGCTTCAGCAGACGGAACAGTTTGGAGCAGTAGGCATTATCGTAAGAGCCCATCGCCACGGTGTGGCTGGCGGTCACTAATTCACCCACTTGACGTGCGCGAGCTTCTTCCGCCAGCACTTCGAGAAAACGCGACTGTGCGTCGTCGGTTTCATCGCAGTGCACATCCACCAGACAACCGGTGCGTTCAGCCAAATCCATCAGAAATTTGATGGAACTGACGCCTTGTTCACGGGTGTATGCGAAATGGGGAATGCCGCCGACCACGTCGGCCCCCATATCGATCGCGGCCTCCATCAGGCGACGGCCATTATCGAAAGACTCAATGCCCTCCTGCGGGAATGCGACAATCTGAAGATCGATCAGATCGCGCGCTTCTTCTTTCACTTCCAGCATCGCTTGCAGCGCGGCCAGCGTCGGGTCGGTTACGTCGATGTGGGTGCGCACATGCTGAATGCCGTGATCGCGCAACATACCGATGGTGGTGTGGGCGCGATGTTTGGTGTCTTCGTGGTCGATGGTGGCTTTGCGCTGGCCCCAGCGCTCAATGCCTTCAAACAGTGTGCCGCTCATGTTCCATTCTGGCTCTCCTGCCGTCAGGGTAGCATCCAGATGGATATGGGGCTCCACCAGCGGCGGGATTACCAGATTGCCTGCGGCATCAAGCACATCGGAGGCAGTAACTGGCGCGATTAAGGTCGGTTGCGCATCGATGGCGGCGATCGCGCCATCCTCCAGGGTGAGGGTGAACAGGCCGGATTGATGACGCAGTGCGGCATTGATGATTTTCATAGAAACTCCTGCTGTTGCGCATGAGACATGCGCCAGATTAAGAGGGCAACGGAGACGTTGAGTCGCCACTGCGGATCGTTCACGCGGTGGTCGGATTGACGTTCGATCCGTTGCAAGCGTTGATTGAGGGTGTTGCGGTGAATACCGAGACGCTCGGCGGCTTTGATAACGTTGCCGTTTTCTTGCAGTATTGCCTCCAGCGTGTCGATCAACAACGCCGGATGTTTACGGTTGGCGGCAAACAGTGGTCCCAGTGTTTCTTTCATAAAACGGTTGACCAGCTCTTGGTCGGGAATTGCTGTCAGTAATTGCAGCACGCCCAAGGCGCTAAAGTCACAGATCCCTTTGTCGGGACGCATGCTTTCAGCCACTTCCAACGCGCGTCGCGCCTCACCTAATCCGCGTCGATAATGGTGTGCCTGGGTGACTGTGCAAGAGAGGCCACAAAATAGCGACAGCGGTTGGAGCGACGGGCTTAATGACTGGCGCATTTCTCCCAGCCAGGCTTTGCCATCAAGAAACGCTGCATCCTCTTCGGGCCAGAACAGAATAAACAGTTCACCCAGCGTGACCAGCGGCAGCGAAGCGGGCTGGGCGGCAAGCCGCTCTTCCAGCGCCTGTTGCAGCGTCTGACGCGCGGCTTGTAGCTGCGCTTCTGCACTGTCCGGCGGATGGTTATCAAACAATGCGGGGATACCTGACAGGCGCAGAGTAATCACCCGGTGCGGGCGGTTCAGCGTCAACTGTAAATGCGAAGCACGTTGACGCGTCAGTTCGATGCTGGGGTAATCGCCGGTAAGCAGTTGGGTCAGAATTTCCCGCTGTGAACGTAGCAGGCTGTCGCGTTGTACCAGTGCCGTGCCCACAAGCTGAATGACGATGACCATCTTCAGCATGTAGGGCTGTTCAATCAGGGGTATACCCAGCAGATCCGCCAGTGCAACGACAGAATCAGGGATTGCATGAATAAACGCCTCACCGGTGAGAATAACCATCCCGGCGATGCCGCTCTGATGGCCTTCCTGCAACAAACGCAGCAGGTTCGCTTCATCACGGGCGTGGTTGATGCCGGTAACGAATACCAGTTCACCGCCCATGATCCAATCCGCGATCCCTTCGTTTTCTGCCACGTAGTACCAGCGTACCGGTCGATGGCAGTGGCGTTGGCCTGCGCGTAGCCGCAGGGCTTCAAGCCCTGGCAATGCCAGAATGTCGCCCACCGTGAGGTTCATGGCTTATTCTCCTGACAGCGCCACCGTGGGCGCAAAACGTTTTGCCAGCACGCTCAGCAGCACATAGCTGCCTGCCGAAGCGGCAATCCCCACCAGTGGTGCAATCCACGGTGACAAATAAGCCAGAATTGCACCGATAGCATAGGCACTGAGGCCGATGTAGTTGAAGCGGGGCAGAGTAGTGGATTGAATGGACGGATACTGGCAGCGATAGCGGAAAACATAGTCCGCCATGATAACCCCGCCAATCGGAGGGATGATCGATCCCAGCAGGATCAGAAACGGAATCAGCATTTCATACATGCCACCAATCGCGAGCACAATGCCAATGGCGGCACCTATCAGCGTCAAGGTATGACGTCGCTCGCTGCGCAGCAGGTGGCAGGCGGCGGCGGAAACGTTGTAGATGGTCGGCCCTTGAATGGTCCACAGGTTCAAACACAGCATGATCACCGCAGCGATTGAGAGCCCCTGCAACATCATCACGGCAACAATATCCGCCTGTTTGTAGACGATGGCGCAGTAAGCGCCGGAAATGATCATCAGCCCGTTACCGCCGAGGAAACTGATAAAGCTGGCGCTGACGGCGATGCGGCCGCTGCGTGCCAGGCGTGTCCAGTTGGTGGCCTGCGTTGCACCACTGGCGAAGGTGCCGAATACCATGGTGATAGCGGCGGAAAAGCTCATGGTTTGGTCTGGTACAATTTTTGCCAGCCCTTGCCAGCCGCCGACGTCATGCGTGGCGATCCACATGGAGACAATCAGCATCACAAACATCAGTGGTACCGAGATGCGTGACAGCGCATCCAGCCCTTTGTAGCCGACGATGGCGGTAAGGCAGAAGCCGAGGCCAAACAGCACCATCAATAGTGATGTTACGCTCTCTGGCAGCGCCAGCAGCTTGACCAGCGCAATCGCTACCGTGGTGGTTCCCCAGGCATACCAACCCAGTTCGGCAAAACCGAGCAGAAAATCAGAGAGTTTGCTGCCATGTTCTCCGAAACAAAAACGGCCCATCAGCACCGAGTTCAGGCCGCTGCGCGCGGCGATCAGTGCCAGTGCGGCAGCATAAGTGGCCAGCAAGACATTACCGATTATCGCCACCCATAGTATATCGACGATATTGAATGCGACGCCGATTTTTCCGCCAGCAAACATGGTGCCGGTAAAAAAGGTAAAGCTGAACAACACAATGGAGATGGAGAGTAATCCCTTGCGCCCCTCTTTGGGGGCTTCGCTAAGGGGAAATTCGTTTTGAGCCGACATCGTTGCGTTCCTCTGAATATGCCTTCGCGAGGGCTGATAAAAACGCGGGAAATACAGCAATATCCGTGCCCGTTTTACGGCAGAAAAAGATGGATAAACAGAATAACGTTATCAGTGCATAGTGCACACTTATAGCTGTTTTTCACTGTTTATTCGCCCCGTCTTTGTGCATGGTGGTGTGCATTGCACAAAAATGGGGGATGTCTTTTAGCAGGGAAAAAGGCAGAACCGATGTTCAAATCCAGGGAATATGCTAAATAATTCGCCGGATCATTTGCGACTGGTTTATTATTGCTAGTAAATCTGGCTCTTATGTTATTTTCCGTTCATGTTAGTGGCGTATTTTCTTTCTGCGGCGTTGCGGTTCAGGCTGTAAAAACGCAGTAGTGTGCTGCTGGCATGAGCTTTGATGATTTGACGAACGCTGTTGCGATGGACATTGTTGCGATGAACATTGATACCACGTTCCTACCGATACTCGAGGGTATCAGAGGTTTCTGTGCAGTTAACCAGTTTTACGGATTACGGATTACGCGCGCTGATCTACATGGCATCACTGCCTGAAGGGAAGATGACGAACATTACTGAAGTGACGCAAGTGTATGGCGTCTCTCGTAATCATATGGTCAAAATTATCAATCAACTTAGTCGGGCTGGCTTTGTGATGGCAGTGCGCGGTAAAAATGGCGGCATCCGTTTGGGCAAGCCTGCGCAAACCATTCGCATTGGCGATGTGGTACGCGCGCTGGAGCCGCTGTCTCTGGTCAACTGCAACCATGATTTTTGCCACATCACGCCAGCATGCCGCTTAAAAGGGGTGCTGCAAGAGGGCGTTCAGCGCTTTCTCTCCGAACTGGACCAACATACGTTGGCCGATATGGTGAAAGAGAACCCGCCGCTTTATAAATTATTGTTGGTTGAATGAAGTCCGTTCAGCCTTCTGCTGAAGACAACGGAGGAACCGCAATGTCCCAAGATCCATTCCTAGAACGAGAAGCAGAAAAATACGAATCACCCATTCCCAGCCGCGAATACATTCTGGCCCACATCGAAAAACGCAATACGCCCATAAGCCGCGATGAACTGGCTGCCGATTTGGAACTCACTACGGAAGAGCAGCAAGAAGCGCTGCGCCGTCGTTTGCGCGCGATGGAGCGTGACGGTCAACTGGTGTTTACCCGCCGCCAATGCTATGAGTTGCCGGAAAAACTGGATTTGCTGCGTGGCACGGTGATCGGCCACCGCGACGGTTTTGGTTTCCTGCGTGTAGAAGGGCGCAAGGACGACTTGTACCTGTCGGCTGAAGAGATGAAACTCACTATGCACGGCGATGTGGTGCTGGCCCAACCGCTGGGTGCCGATCGCAAAGGGCGGCGTGAGGGCCGTATCGTGCGGGTGCTGGAACCGCGTACCGGACAGATTGTCGGTCGCTACTTCCTTGATGCCGGTATGGGGTTTGTGGTGCCGGATGACAGCCGCCTGAGCTTCGATATTCTTATCCCGCAAGAGAACATCAACGGCGCCCGTATGGGCTACATGGTGGTGGTTGAGTTAACTCAACGTCCCACGCGCCGTACCAAAACCATCGGGAAGATTGTTGAGATCCTGGGTGATAAAATGGGTACCGGCATGGCGGTGGATATCGCACTGCGTACCCACGATATCCCGCACACCTGGTCGAAACAGGTCGAAGAACAGATCAAAGATTTCAACGAACAGGTGCCGGAAAGTGCGAAAAAAGGGCGCGTCGATCTGCGTTCGCTGCCGCTGGTGACGATTGACGGTGAAGATGCGCGCGATTTTGACGATGCGGTCTACTGCGAGAAAAAACGCGGTGGCGGCTGGCGTCTGTGGGTTGCCATTGCTGATGTCAGCTATTACGTGCGTCCCAACACGCCGCTGGATCATGAAGCGCGGGCGCGTGGCACCTCGGTCTATTTCCCTTCGCAAGTGGTGCCGATGCTGCCGGAAGTGCTGTCGAACGGCCTGTGTTCGTTGAACCCGGACGTGGATCGGCTGTGTATGGTGTGCGAGATGACCATTTCAGCCACCGGCAAGCTGACGACATACAAATTCTACGAAGCCGTGATGCGTTCCCATGCGCGCCTGACCTACACCAAGGTGTGGCATATGTTGCAAGGTGATGCGGAACTGCGTGCGCATTACCAGCCGCTGGTAGGCGGATTGGAAGAGCTGCACAAGATGTATCAGGTGCTGGAAAAAGCGCGCGAAGAGCGCGGCGGTATCGCCTTTGAAACCGAAGAAGCGAAGTTTATCTTCAACGCGGAACGCCGTATCGAACGCGTGGAATCGATGGTGCGTAACGATGCGCACAAACTGATTGAAGAGTGCATGATTCTGGCCAATATCTCGGCGGCCAGATTCGTTGAGAAAAATCAGGAGACTGCGCTGTTCCGGGTGCACGATCGCCCGAGTGAAGACCATGTGCTGGCACTGCGCAGCGTGCTGGGTGAGCTTGGTTTGACGCTGAAAGGCGGTATGAAGCCGGAACCCAAAGATTATGCAGAACTGATGACGCTGGTGGCGGATCGCCCCGACCATGAAATGCTGCAAACCATGATGCTGCGCTCTATGAAACAGGCAATTTACGATCCAGAAAATCGCGGTCACTTTGGTCTGGCGCTGACATCATACGGTCACTTCACGTCACCGATTCGCCGCTATCCCGATCTGTCACTGCACCGTGGCATCAAGTATTTGCTGAGCGATCGTCGCGAGCGTTGGACGCCGACTGGCGGTTGGCACAGCGATCTTAATGAGATGCTGCAACTGGGCATGCACTGTTCGCTGACTGAGCGGCGGGCGGATGAAGCCACGCGCGATGTCGCCGACTGGTTGAAATGTGACTTTATGCAGGATCACGTCGGTGAATCTTTTACCGGGATTATTTCCAGCGTGACCGGCTTTGGCTTCTTTGTGCGCCTCAACGATCTGTTTATCGATGGTCTGGTGCATGTCTCGACGCTGGATAACGACTACTATCGTTATGACAATGTGGGCCAACGCTTGATCGGTGAATCGAGCGGGCAGGTCTATCGTCTGGGTGATGAAGTCGAAATTCGCGTGGAAGCGGTCAATATGGATGAACGCAATATCGATTTCTCTCTGCTCTCCAGCACACGCAAAGTGCGCGGTGAAGGCAAGACTGCACGCGACAAGGCGAAAAAACCGGAGCGCCGTGAGGCGCGGCCAGCACGGCGCGGTGGTAAGAAACCGGCTAATTTTGAACCTGACAGTGTGTTTCGCAAGGACGATAGAGCAGGGAAAAAGGCTGCGCCCGATAAGGTGAAAGCAAAGGCCAAGGCGAAGAAAAAGACCGACAAGGCGCAGAAAAACGCCGAGAAAACGCGTAAAATCGCCGCCGCCACCAAGGCGAAACGCGCCAGTAAAAAGAACGCGGCACAGTAATGCCCGCAGCGAGCGGCGGAGCTTCCGCCGTTCGTTAACACATCACGTTTGAAGAGTATCAATGAGCGAAATTATTTACGGTATCCACGCGGTCAACGCCCTGTTAGAACGCGATCCACAGCGTTTTCTGGAAGTCTTCATCCTCAAAGGGTGTGAAGATCGCCGCTTGCAACCGGTGATCGCGGCCTTGGAAGCTAATGGCATTGTGATTCAGGTAGCGAATCGTCAGTGGTTGGATAGCAAGGTCGAAGGGGCCGTGCATCAGGGGATCGTGGCGCGCGTCAAAGAGGGGCGTCAGTATCAGGAAAACGATCTGCCGGATCTGCTGGCAAGTGTAGCCCAGCCGTTTTTGTTGGTACTGGATGGCGTTACCGATCCTCACAACCTCGGTGCGTGCTTGCGTAACGCGGATGCCGCCGGGGTGCATGCGATCATTGTGCCGCGCGATCGTTCTGCGCAACTCAATGCCACCGCGAAAAAAGTGGCCTGCGGGGCGGCGGAAAATGTGCCTTTGATCCGCGTGATCAATCTGGCGCGCACGCTGCGCCTGTTGCAGGAAAATCAAGTGTGGATCATCGGGACCGCGGGTGAAGCCGACCACACGCTCTATCAAAGCAAGCTGACTGGACCGCTGGCGCTGGTTATGGGCGCGGAAGGGGAAGGGATGCGTCGCTTGACGCGTGAACACTGTGATGAGTTGATCAGCATCCCGATGGCCGGTAGCGTTTCGTCACTTAACGTTTCGGTTGCGACCGGCGTTTGTCTGTTTGAAGCGGTCAGACAGCGTCTGGCGTAACCACCCCTGTTTTGTGCATCAACGCGGTATCAACGCGTCTGCTTAGCGATACAGCACGGCGCGTGATGTCCACATGTTGGTCAATGCGTGCTCTTGCTTCAACGTGATGGTGTAACAGCGTGCGCCGTAAGCGTCTGCTTTTTGTTGAATGGCACGATCGGCGTCGTCGCTACTGCCTCGCACGTTGACCGATATCGAGCCCATTTTCTCTAAGGTGCCGGTTTGCGCATAGACGATAAGCTGCGCCTGCTGCGTTGGCAGCGGCAGCGGCATTGGCTTGCTTTGAAAAGCACTACAGGCGCACAGCAGCGTCATGAGAAAAAAGGTGATGAACCGCGTAAGCGCAGTCATAAGTTCCTTGCAACTGTAAAAAAGGGCGGGGGGTGTTTCGCAGCTTGCCCTGAGTGAACAGGGGCGTCAAGCCCCTCGGTGGTGGCGCGTTATTTCACCAGATGTACTGATTTAACGTCGATCTCTACGCTATTCCAGTCTTTATCTACTTCGCCTTCGATACGTATTTTGTCATTGGGCGTGACTGTTTGCCCTGCCCAGCGTTTGTCATCGATATCAACATTGACGGTGCCAGAGCTGTCACGAAACTCGTACAGTTCATGTCCTAACTGCCGCACCAGATGACCTTCCAATACCACCCATGCATCGTCCCTGAGCGTTTTAGCCTGTTCTACGGTGGTCAAACCGGGCACCGGGCCTTTAAATCCGCCCGACGTAGTGCCGCGCTGTTCGGTGCGACAAATCCCCCTTGTTGCGCAACCGCACCAACAGAAACGGCACCCAATAAAAGGGCGATAAACGTTCTCTTCATCATGATGTCCTTGAGGTTATGGCCTGAGATAAGTGTGGATGGTTATGCTCTTATTCTCAAGAAATGAAACGCTTTATCCTGTCTTTTAGCGGTTTTATTGTGTCTTATAACAAGGGTGTTTTCTGTAACATGCTGTTTATTATTTGATTTATCATCCCGCCTTTTTTTCACTCATCTTTTTTAACCCTTTTAGAAAGGTATCTTTCCATGACGTTGTTACCTCCAGTTTCGGGCGCATCAGGCGGCTCGATGTATTCTGTGATGCCACCGTCTCGGTGTAAAACGCCATCAAACCTGGTTCACGATGAACGTAAACCGCTACGAGATACGTTGCGCGCGGTATCCGTTTCCCCTCTGACGTTGGAATCCGGTGTGGAGACCGCTAACAAGGCATTCAAGCTTGGTAACACGCGGGGAAACACAGGAGCATCACGCGTTAAAAAAACGGTGCTATTGGGGGGACTTCTTCTATTGGGCGAAATGGCGTGGCGGGCAGGGGCTACCGGGATCGCCGCTCTTCGCTCGCGATATCAGGATGAACCTGAGAGGCTGCCTATCGATTTGTATCCTGGCACTGCCCACGTTGGGACATTTTCACCCTATTTACCTCCCGCCGGATATCGCGATAGCGTATCGGCGATTTTGCCGCTAGCGTCCGAGTCGGTGGAACACGCCAGCGCGCTTGCTGACGTGAACCCTGAGGTGTATCCACAGGTTGAGGTGCTTTCAGACGCTGAGCATATGGAGCTGGCGGATTATTTGCGTCAGTTTCAGACCTCAGAGGAAAGGAATTCGGATCACGCCATAAGAGCGCAGCGCAATACCAAGAATTCTTCCTCACCGATCTCTCGTTTTAACCTGATGTATGACCGCGCTAAATTACCGGCGGCGGATAAGTCTCATGTCATTGCCATATTGAGTAATGAATTTTTGCGTTTTCCCTTGCAAGACATTAAAACACGAGGACCCGCCTACACCTGGATGGTTCTCGATATGCTATTGCTGGGGCTGGGGGAAAAAGAGACACCGTTTCGCCTTAGCTATCAAAAGCTGGGACGCGCAGCCCGCCGACGGCTGGCGAAATTCAGCCACATCAGCTACGTCAAACAGTATCTGAATGAAACGCCTCCGCATTTTGCGCCCAGGCGCAAGACGGCCGCAGCGCAATCGTTGATGAAAAAATATGCGCTGGAATCACGTCAGCATGCTATTCACCACTCCGCATACTGGCAGGGAAATGCGGCAGGTCTGAACCGTGTAATAACAGACGTATACAAGAAATATTATGTGTATTAGTCGCGACTTGATCTGACAC
>NZ_JBPETA010000105.1:0-11177 GCF_051710365.1 Symbiopectobacterium sp.
TCACAAAAATGGACGATGCCGCTGAGGGACTGGCGTATGGCTATGAGCCGCTTTATTATCGAGTTCGGTGATCGTCTGGACGGTCACTACTGAGAAAAGGCATTTACACAGAATCGTGTACAGGGTCAACGGCACACCCCGAGTAAAACCGACTACCTTAACGTCACGCTTTTAACATCACACTTAGCCGTTACGCTTTGGCGCACTGCGCCGCGCAGGACCGGCCTGACCGTGGCGTTTTACCGCACGACGAATTTGATTGGCTTTCACCCGACGACGCTCACGCTCAACTGGCAGTTTGCTGGTCGTTTCCGCCAGCAATTGTACCAGCTCACGCAGATAGTTAAGCTGCTCAAGCGGCATTTCTGTCCAACCACCGCGCGGCAACCCTTTTGGTAATGGGATGTCGCCATAGCGCACACGAATCAGGCGACTTACCTGCACGCCAACCGCTTCCCACAGGCGACGCACTTCACGGTTGCGCCCTTCTGTCAGCGTGATGTTATACCACTGGTTCAATCCTTCACCGCCGCTGTAACTCAGGGTGCAGAATGATGCAGGACCGTCATCGAGCTGTACGCCTTTGGTCAGCAGTTTGAGTTTATCCTCATCCACTTCACCAAACACACGCACCGCATATTCGCGTTCCACTTCATGACTGGGGTGCATCAAGCGGTTTGCCAATTCGCCGTCGGTGGTGAACAGCAACAGGCCGGAGGTATTCACATCCAGGCGCCCTACCGCCACCCAGCGCGAACCGCGCATTTTCGGCAAGCGATCGAACACCGTCGGGCGGCCATCGGGATCGCTGCGGGTGCAAAGCTCACCTTCTGGTTTGTAATAGATCAGTACGCGACAGACCGCTTCTTCGGTTTCTTTAACAGAAACCACGTGACCATCGATACGAATGCGGGTTGCCTTGGTCACCTCGACGCGGTCGCCCAGCGTCGCAATTTTGCCGTCCACGCTCACACGGCCTGCCTGGATAATGCCTTCAATCTCGCGGCGTGAGCCGTGGCCAGCGCGCGCCAGCACTTTTTGTAACTTTTCGCTCATTGAGCAGCCTCAGAGTGTCGCCTTCACAGGCGTCGGATAAAACAATGAGTTAACGTTAATTTCCGCATAACTTACTGATGAGTATCTGTTTAACAGAGGAATTCGGGCAACGCCCCCCCTGTTTATCGCCACATCGCCGTACCCGTAGCGCGAGTGGCCGATCATTCTACATGAATTTTAGGCTAAAAAGCGCATCTTGTTTGAGTACAACGGTATATCAACCGATAATCCTGTTTCCAGGGAACCGTATACGCTAGCGCCGACACTATATGAAACGTCAATGACATCGATATCACCACTGGTCTGCCGTGATGCCACGCACTACGACAGCCATCAGCTCGCCGCCATATTGACCGAATGCTTCACGGACTATGTGATCCCTTTCACCCTCGATGGCCCGACCTTTGCCACGCGTTTTAACGCCGAGGGTCTGTCGTTGACCGAGAGTCGCATCTGGAGCGCCAACAATAACCCGGTGGCGCTGGCAATCATGGTGCGTCGCGGCTCGCGTTGCCGCTTGGCCGCCTTTGCCATTCATCCACGCTGGCGCCGTGGCGGGTTGGGAACAGCGATGCTAGAGCAACTGCTGCGTGAAGCGCATCAACGGGGGGATAGCGCCCTGTGGCTTGAGGTGATTAGCAGCAATGCGGCAGGAATAGCCTTGTATGACAGGATGGGGTTTACGCGTCAAGACACCCTGTGCGGCTTTGCTGCACCACTGGGGAGAACAGTACGGTAGCATTAACGCGTTGCGATCCGGTCACCGTTATCGGCAGCATGATCGCAGCACCTGATAACGCGTTACCCTGGATGATCGATCCTTTGGGCACGGTTGCACTACCGGCACAAGGATATCGCTGGGGCAATGATGCCTACGCCATTGTTGCCACCGCGTTTACCAAGCCACAGTTGCGGGCGCTTTATGTCATGCCCACCGCCCGGCGGCAAGGTCATGCACGACGGGTACTTCAGGCACTGGCCGCGCAGTTCGAGGGGATTTCAACGCCTGTCGCCGTGCCACAGGCGCTGACCCCGTTATTTTTACAAGCAGGCTGGGAACAGCACCCGATTACCCAATTTTCGCTGTGCCATTCGCTGTCGGAGCCTGAAAGCTGAACACAAGGCACAGGGTGCGTTTTTATCACTGAAACGGTGAGATATCACCGGTGCCTTCACGCACCACAACCGGCGTGGAGTCGGTCAAATCAATCACCGTTGTGGGTTTTTGCCCCAGAAATCCACCGTGGATAATCAAATCCACCCGTTTGCCCAAATGATCCTGAATCTCTTCCGGATTGGACTCCGCAAAATCATTGCCCGGCAGCATCAATGTAGTCGACATCAGCGGCTCATTCAGCGCTTCTAACAGCGCCAGCGCAATCTCGTTAGAAGGCACACGCAGGCCGATGGTTTTGCGCTTTTCACTCATCAATCGACGCGGCACCTCTTTAGTGGCTTTCAAAATAAAGGTGTAGTTACCGGGCGTATTGTTTTTGATCAGGCGAAACGCTGCATTGTCCACATAGGCATAGGTGGATATTTCGGAAAGATCGCGACACACGATGGTGAAGTTGTGGTTGCTGTCCAGATGGCGAATTTGGCAAATGCGCTCCATCGCATTTTTCTCCCCCAGCATACATCCCAATGCGTAACCGGAATCGGTGGGATAGACCAGCACGCCACCTTTACGCAGCACATCAACAGATTGATTGATCAACCGCGGCTGAGGGTTTTGTGGATGAATATAAAAAAACTGACTCATGATACGTCCTTAAATATCGAATTTAGCGCGACGTTTCGCATCCGTCGCGGTGCAACGCGTCTACGGTCAACGACAGTGCTGCCAGCACGGGATGTTGCCACACCGGCGTTACACCGCCGGGCAACCAGAGCTTGCGACCCAACTCTATCCAGGCGCAGGGACGGTGAAAATCAGAGCCCTGCGAGGCATAGAGCTGAAAATCCTGCGCGTAACGCGCCAGTTGAGTTTGTTCGTCCGGCGCTTGTTGGCACTGGGCTACCTCCATCGCATCCCCCGCTGCTGCCACAAAACTGGCCAGCACCCGCTTGAGCCATTTGGGAGATAAATCATAGCGCCCAGGATGCGCCAGTACCGCCACACCACCCGCATGATGAATAACATCAACGGCTTCTGCTATTGTACACCACTGCGGCGGGACATATCCGGTTTTCCCTTTTGCCAGATAGGATTTGAACACCTGCCCCACATTGCTGGCCTTGCCCTGCTCCACCAGAAAACGGGCAAAATGACCACGGGTGATTTCGCCCTCTCCGGCAAGGCGCTGTGCCCCTTCCAGTGCGCCCGGAATACGCGCCTTCTCCAACCGTTCACTGATTGCCTGCGCACGCAGCCAGCGGCGCGCCTTCTGCTGTTCGAGCAGGTGCGTCAGGGCGACGTGTTCGGGATCAATACCTAAACCGACAATATGAATCTCATGGTTTTCCCACGGGGTGGAGATCTCAACCCCAGGCACCAGCCGTAACGGCAGATTCAATGCGGCTATCACCTGCTGCGCGGCAGCCACGCCAGCCACAGTATCGTGATCGGTAATCGCCAGAACACCAACGCGCATCTCAACGGCGCGTTGCACCAGATCGCCGGGCGACAGTTCTCCATCCGAAGCGGTAGTGTGGCTGTGCAAATCAAACAGCGGACTGGGAGACAGAGCAACGGAAAGTTCGGACACACAGGCACCTATGGTTGTTAATGCTGCTCAGGGGATCTGAGACGCGGGACATCATGCCATTAAACACCGCCGCAGGGGAACCACACGACTGCGGTACTGTACCGATAAAATAAAATGCATTAACCTGTTGACAACGCGCTCGTGAACTAGTTAACTAGTACGAAAGTTCAGCAAATAGATGGAAATGTGATAATAGCAACGCACTTTCTCGCAGTGGTAAATAGCAGCCTACGCGGCAGCTTCAAAACCGGTGGTTGGTGGCGCTCTTCCCTGTGGCGGGTGGAGTATTAACGCATAGCTGTTATCACAACATGCAAAATCTCTAAACCCGCTTAATTGGCGGGTTTTTTTATGACTTACTGCTGTGCAATGACGTAAAACCGACATAAAACGAACAGAAGACAACCAGAGTAGCGACGATGCAAACATCAGCAACGATATCTTCATCCACCGATAAGCCGCAGCTTGAACTGCTGCGCATCGAAGCCGCTTATCGCGATAATCCGAGCGCTGTTTTCCATCAGCTGTGCGGTGCCCGACCGGCCACGCTGCTGCTGGAATCCGCTGAAATTGACAGTAAACAGGATCTGAAAAGCCTGTTGATCATTGATAGCGCACTTCGTATCACCGCACTGGGGCAGCAGGTCTCTATTCAGGCATTGACTGCTAACGGTGCGACACTGCTGCCACTGCTTGACCAACTGTTACCGGCAGATATCGATGTCGCCGTGCGCCCCAACGGCCGTGAATTAACCTTCCCCGCAGTTGATACCCTTCAAGACGAAGATGCGCGTCTGCGTTCGCTGTCCGTTTTTGACGCACTGCGTCTGCTGCAAACGCTGGTAACCAGCCCTGCTAATGAGCGGGAAGCAATGTTCTTCGGTGGTCTGTTTGCTTACGATTTGGTTGCCGGGTTTGAAGCATTACCGCCACTTAGCCAACAGCAACGCTGCCCGGATTACTGTTTTTATCTGGCAGAAACCTTGTTGATTCTGGATCACCAACAGCGCGTTACACATTTACAGGCCAGCCTGTTTACGCCTGATGCTACCGAACGTCAGCGCTTGCAACATCGTCTGGCACAGTTAGGGCACCAGTTGCAGCAGCCAGCACCCGCGCTGCCATGCCAGACGCTGGTGGATATGACGCTCAGTTGTAATCAGAGCGACGAAAAATACGGTGCCGTGGTACGTCAAATGCAGGAAGCGATTCGCATTGGTGAAATCTTTCAGGTGGTGCCGTCACGCCGCTTCTCCCTGCCATGTCCATCGCCACTGGCCGCGTACCAGACGCTAAAAGAGAACAATCCCAGCCCCTATATGTTCTTTATGCAGGATCAGGACTTCACCTTGTTTGGCGCATCGCCTGAAAGCTCGCTGAAATACGACGCTGATTCTCGTCAGATCGAAATCTACCCCATTGCTGGTACGCGCCCGCGCGGCCGTCGCGCGGATGGTTCACTGGATCGCGATCTCGACAGCCGTATCGAGCTGGAAATGCGCACTGACCATAAAGAACTGGCAGAGCACCTGATGCTGGTCGATCTGGTGCGTAACGATCTGGCGCGTATCTGTGAAGCAGGTAGCCGCTACGTGGCCGATCTGACCAAAGTGGATCGCTACTCTTTCGTGATGCATCTGGTTTCCCGCGTTGTCGGCACGTTGCGTAAGGATTTGGATGTACTGCACGCCTACCGGGCCTGCATGAACATGGGCACGCTGAGCGGCGCACCAAAAGTACGCGCCATGCAACTGATTGCCGAAAGTGAAAAAACGCGACGCGGCAGCTACGGCGGCGCAGTGGGCTATTTCACGGCTCACGGTGATTTGGACACCTGCATCGTTATCCGCTCTGCCTATGTTGAAGACGGTATCGCTACCGTTCAGGCCGGTGCGGGCGTGGTGCTAGACTCGCAGCCGCAGGCGGAAGCGGACGAAACCCGAAACAAAGCGCGCGCGGTGCTTCGCGCCATTGCCACGGCTCACCATGCCAAGGAGATCTTCTGATGGCCGATATCCTGTTGCTCGATAACATTGATTCTTTCACCTACAACCTGGTGGACCAACTGCGCGCCAGCGGCCATAACGTGGTGATTTACCGCAATCAGGTGCCGGTGGATACCATCATTGCCCGCCTGAAAACCCTGGAAAAACCGGTTCTGATGCTCTCGCCCGGCCCTGGCACCCCGGCACAGGCTGGCTGCATGCCTGCACTGTTAACCCAACTGCGCGGTCGTTTGCCGATTATTGGCGTCTGTCTGGGGCATCAGGCGATTGTTGAAGCCTATGGCGGCCACGTGGGTCAAGCCGGTGAAATCCTGCACGGTAAAGCCTCGGCCATTGAACACGACGGACAGGCGATGTTTCAGGGATTGCCTAACCCCTTACCGGTGGCGCGTTACCACTCCCTGGTGGACAGTCAGGTGCCTGATGAACTCACGGTCAATGCCCATTTTAATGGCATGGTGATGGCAGTGCGTCACGACGCCGATCGCGTCTGCGGCTTCCAGTTTCACCCCGAATCTATCCTGACCACTCACGGTGCCCGTCTGCTGGAGCAGACGCTGGCGTGGGCGTTGGCATAATCCTTATCGCGACCCACAACGCGCATTTAAGGATATATTATGTACGCTTCTGTAAATACGCTGACCGCCGCTCCGCTTGATGCCACACTGGAAAAACAGGCCATTCTGGAAAAACTGTTTGGCGCTCAGGCCATTTCTCGCGCTGAGAGTCAGGCGCTGTTCAGCGCGATTGTGCACGGCGAGTTAGAGCCCGCACAGTTGGCAGCCGCCCTGATCAGCATGAAGGTGCGCGGCGAGCACCCGGAAGAGATCGCAGGTGCAGCTGCTGCCTTACTGGCGGACGCGCAGCCTTTCCCACGCCCTGACTACCTGTTTGCCGATATCGTCGGCACCGGCGGGGATGGCACCAACAGCATCAATATCTCAACGGCCAGCGCGTTCGTTGTCGCCAGTTGCGGCGTGAAGGTCGCCAAGCACGGCAACCGCAGCGTCTCCAGCCGTTCCGGCTCTTCCGATCTGCTGTCTGCATTCGGCATTAAACTGGATATGGCACCTGAACAATCACGTCAGGCGCTGGACGACCTGGGCGTCTGCTTTTTGTTTGCACCGCAATACCACACCGGATTTCGCCACGCGATGCCAGTACGTCAGTTGCTGAAAACCCTCACGCTGTTTAACGTGCTGGGTCCGCTGATTAACCCGGCGCGCCCGCCGCTGGCGCTGATTGGGGTTTACAGTCCGCATCTGGTGACGCCCACGCCGAAACGCTGCGTGTGCTCGGCTATCAACGCGCTGCCGTCGTGCATGGCGGCGGTATGGATGAAGTCGCGCTGCACGCCCCTACTCAGGTGGCGGAACTGCGCGATGGCAAGGTGGAAACCTACGAGCTGACCCACCGTGATTTTGGTCTCGAGAGCGCCCCGCTTTCTGCACTCCAGGGCGGGCTGCCCGAAGAAAACCGTGATATTCTGGCACGTCTGTTACAAGGCAAAGGTGAACGCGCGCACGCAAATGCCGTGGCCGCCAACGTTGCATTACTGTTGCGTCTGTTCGGACAAGAAGATTTGCGCCAGAACGCGCAGCAGGCATTGGATGTTATTCACAGCGGGCAGGCTTATCAGCGCGTGACAGCGCTCGCCGCCAGAGGGTAAAGGTGCTATGCAAGAATCAGAACTGAACAAGACCGTACTGGGTAAAATCGTAAAGGATAAAGTGAGTTGGATTGTTGCGCGCCAGCAAGCACAGCCGTTATCCAGTTTTCAAGCGGATCTTGTTCCTAGCCAGCGCGATTTTTATGCGGCGCTCAAACATAAAAAGCCCGCGTTTATTCTGGAATGCAAAAAGGCATCGCCTTCCAAAGGGCTGATTCGCGAAGATTTTGATCCGGTGGCCATTGCTCGCGTCTACAGCGATTACGCCTCCGCCATCTCGGTGCTGACCGATGAGAAATATTTTCAGGGCAGTTTTGATTTTTTACTGCGCATCAGCGCCGTCGTCAAACAACCGGTGCTGTGCAAAGATTTCATCATCTCGGAATACCAGATTTATCTGGCGCGCCATTATCAGGCCGATGCCATTCTGCTGATGCTCTCCGTACTGGACGATCACGAATACCGAGAGTTGGCACAGGTGGCACACAGCCTGAAAATGGGCGTGTTGACAGAGGTGAGTAACGAGGCTGAGCTGGATCGGGCTATCGCGCTCAAAGCCCGCGTGGTCGGTATCAATAATCGCGATCTGCGCGATCTGTCTATCGATCTCGATCGCACTCGCACACTGGCCCCGCGCTTGCCCAAAAATGTTACGGTCATCAGTGAGTCCGGGATTCATAACGCGGCACAAATCCGCGAGCTCAGCGCCTACGCTAACGGTTTTCTGGTCGGCAGCTCGCTGATGTCAGAGCCCAATCTGTCGTTGGCGGTGCGCCGTCTTATCCTGGGTGAGAATAAAGTGTGCGAGCTCACGCGTGCCATGGACGCCGCTGCGGCGTACAACGCCGGCGCAGTGTACGGTGGCTTGATTTTCGTGCCCTCCTCGCCGCGTTATGTGACACCGGAATTCGCACCAACGGTAATGTCCGGTGCACCGTTGCGCTACGTTGGCGTATTCCGTAACGCGCCCACCGCTGAGATTGTGCAGACGGCCCGACACCTGGGATTGTTCGCCGTGCAACTGCACGGCAACGAAAACCAGACCGCCATTGATGAGCTGCGCGCGTTGCTGCCCGGCACCTGCCAGATTTGGAAAGCGCTCAGCGTTGAAAAAAAGCTGCCTAAACGCGATTTTGCCGGAGTGAATCGCTACTTGTTCGATAACGGACAAGGTGGCAGCGGGGAGCGTTTTGACTGGAATTTATTGCATGAAGCCGATCTGAGTAACGTTCTGCTGGCGGGGGGCGTGAATGTGTTCAATAGCGCGAAAGCCGCACAGTTCGGTTGCGCCGGACTGGACGTTAACTCAGGTGTCGAAAGCGAACCCGGGATCAAAGACGCGGTGAAAATACATGCCGCCTTTGCACCACTCTATCCGCAATAATCGCCGGACAGTACGGCGCGACACGCTTTCATTTTTCGATTAGGACAGACAGGAACATTATGACGTTACTTAATCCTTACTTTGGTGAATTCGGCGGGCAGTATGTACCGCAGATACTGATCCCCGCCTTACAACAATTGGAACAGGCCTTTATAGACGCACAAAAAGATCCTGAATTTCAGGCCGCCTTTACCGATTTGCTGAAAAACTACGCCGGTCGCCCCACGGCGCTCACCCGTTGCCGTAACCTGACCCAGGGCACTCGCGCCACGCTGTATCTTAAGCGCGAAGATCTGTTGCACGGCGGCGCGCATAAAACCAACCAGGTGTTGGGTCAGGCGCTGCTAGCCAAGCGCATGGGGAAAACCGAGATCATCGCTGAAACCGGCGCAGGACAGCACGGTGTGGCAACCGCGCTGGCATGTGCCCTGCTCGGCCTGAAATGTCGCATCTATATGGGGGCCAAAGACGTTGAACGTCAGTCACCTAACGTGTTCCGTATGCGTCTGATGGGGGCCGAGGTGATCCCGGTGCACAGCGGTTCCTCCACGCTGAAAGATGCCTGTAACGAGGCACTGCGCGACTGGTCCGGCAGTTATGACAAGGCTCACTATCTATTAGGTACCGCAGCCGGGCCGCACCCGTTCCCGACGATTGTGCGTGAATTCCAGCGCATGATTGGCGAAGAAACCAAAGCGCAGATTCTGGAGCACGAAGGACGTTTGCCTGATGCCGTCATCGCCTGCGTGGGCGGCGGTTCCAATGCCATTGGCATGTTTGCCGATTTCATCGAAGAAACCCCGGTGCGTTTGATTGGCGTTGAACCAGCGGAATTGGGTATTGAAAGCGGGCAACATGGCGCACCGCTGAAACATGGTCGCGTCGGGATCTACTTTGGGATGAAATCGCCCATGATGCAAACGTCCGACGGCCAAATCGAGGAGTCCTACTCTATTTCTGCCGGGCTGGATTTCCCGTCAGTGGGCCCTCAGCACGCCCACCTGAACAGCATCGGGCGCGCCGACTACGTCTCTATTACCAATGATGAAGCACTCGACGCGTTTCAGGAATTGTCCCGCCATGAAGGGATCATTCCAGCGCTGGAATCTTCCCACGCGTTGGCACATGCCTTGAAGATGATTCGTCAGGAGCCTGAGAAAGAGCAACTGCTGGTGGTTAACCTCTCTGGCCGTGGCGATAAAGACATATTTACAGTGCACGATATTTTGAATGGTCGGGGGGAGATCTGATGGAGCGTTATCAACAACGATTTGCGCAGTTGGCGGAAAAGCAGGAAGGTGTCTTTGTACTCTTCGTCACCTTGGGCGATCCAACCCCGGCACTCTCATTACAGATTATTGATACGTTAATCGATGCCGGTGCCGATGCGTTAGAATTAGGCATCCCATTTTCCGATACTCTGGCGGACGGCCCCACGATTCAGGCCGCGGCTTTGCGCGCCTTCGAGGCGGGAGTGACTCCCGGACACTGTTTTGAGATGCTGGCGGCCATCCGTCAAAAACACCCCACCATGCCTATTGGTCTGTTGATGTATGCCAATCTGGTCTTCAGCAACGGTATTGATGCTTTTTATCAGCGCTGTGTTGACGCAGGGGTTGATTCCGTGTTGATCGCCGACGTGCCATTGAAGAATCTGCGCCCTTCCGCGCGGCCGCGTTGCGACACAACGTTGCGCCCATCTTTATCTGCCCGCCTAACGCGAATGACTCCTTGCTCAGAGAGATTGCCTCTCATGGCCGTGGTTATACCTATCTGTTGTCGCGTGCAGGCGTGACGGGCGCGGAGAAGCGCGCTGAACTGCCGTTGCACCACCTGATAGCCACGCTGACGGAATATCACGCCGCGCCGTCTCTGCAAGGCTTTGGTATTTCCGAATCTTCTCAGGTAAAAGAGGCTATCGCTTCCGGTGCCGCTGGTGCTATTTCAGGCTCAGCCATCGTACGTATCATTGAGCAACATCGTCATCAGCCAGAAGTGATGCTGGCAAAACTGCATGATTTTGTCAGCCGTATGAAAGCCGCCACGCGCGGCTAATTCAGGCTTTTTTCCCTTCCCCGTCAGGTTCCTCTCTGGCGGGGACAGCATTTTTCACTGCGTTATCTCGCTAACCCCACCGTTTATCGAATCTGCTCCCGCGTAGGGCAGTGGAAAAAATATTTTTTTGCACTGGCAATACCCTGTTTATAATTATTTTTTGAAAGTATTCTCCAACCGTCATTCCGCACCTACTTTAAGAATAAATTCGACGGTATCGCTCGCCGAGAACATCAACGATGGTCTTGTGAACAGAATTGAGGTTGGATACTTGTGGTGGTCTGTCACCAATACTGAAC
>NZ_JBPETA010000106.1:0-11111 GCF_051710365.1 Symbiopectobacterium sp.
ATGGCGATGGTCAAAGCGCTTAACCGGATCACGCTATTAGGAATGCCGAACAGTATTCGCATCACGTAACAATCGACCCGATGGGGCACAGTCGTTACAAGTTCTGATTTATTCAACAAAGCCTTGCTGCTGATGTACTATCTGGCTGGCGGCGTGCTGTTGGGTTAACTCGCTTTCACGCGTTTGTGCAGCAATCCGTGCCAACTGAGTACGCTCGCGCTCACGCTGCAAGGGGCGCAATTTTTCTGCTGGCTCGTCTCGTTCCAGCCGTAATCGATCGGATTCAGCGTCACGTTGCGCCTGCTCGGCTGCCTCGGCCTGCTGCTGTTTTTGGCGTAAGTCCTGCTGAAGATGCTGTTCTTGAACCTGCCATTGCTGGTGTGTCAGTGCTTGCTCACGTTTTTCCCGTAACCGTTGTTCTTCCTGGTGTAGCTGCGTCAGTGCCGTCTGTACAGCTTGTCGCTCGTTGTCATCCAACAGTGCGATGGCTGATGCGCGTGCTTGTAGCGTGTCCAATGCCAGCTTTACTGCCTTATGCCGTTCATAGATCCGACTGGAGATCTCGCCATAGATCACCGTTCCGGTCAGCTCTTCCAGCAGTTCTGCGCGTTTATTCTGTTCGGCGTTGAGAAAGGCCGCAAACTGCCCCTGCGAGAGCATCATTGAGCGAGTAAAACGCTCAAAATCCAGCCCGGTAATACGGACGGTGTGAGCCAGTTTTTCGGACAGCTTTTGCGTGAGGATCTTACCGTCTTCGATCAGCGCCAGTTCGGCTTTCGGGGTTTGCAAGTTGCCGTCTGCCGCATCTTTGGCGCGGCGCTGACTCCAAAACGCACGGTAGCCGACGCCTTTAACCTCAAATTCCACTTCAGCCAGACAGTCGGCGGTGTTGCGCGTCATCAGTTCGTTCTGCGTGGCGGAGAGCGTGTTCAACCGCGGCGTCTGGTGATACAGCGCCAGACAGATGGCATCTAGCAGCGTGGTTTTGCCCGCACTGGTCGGGCCGGTGATGGCAAACAGCCCGTTGCTGGCAAACGGCTCCTGCGTGAAATCAATCTTCCATTCGCCTTTGAGCGAGTTGAGGTTTTTTAACCGTAAGCTCAGGATTTTCATGCTTGCGGCGCTCCTTCGGTAACGTCTCGGACCATTTCATCGAACAGCGGGCGCAGCCGTGCTTGCTGTTCCTGCGCCATGTCGGTCAGCGCCAGTTTGCGTTCGAAAACGTCCTGCGGGGATAATTCGTCCAACGTTTCTTTCTTTTCGCGCGCAATCGCCTGCAAGTGCTGCTCACGGTTGCGCCGTAACAGCAATACGTCGACGGGCAATGCGTGCGTTTCCTGTTAGACGTGCTATCTACTGTAGGGCGATTATATACCCTAAATAATTCGAGTTGCAGGAAGGCGGCAAATGAACGAATCCCGATGAGCTTACTTAGGTAAGTGATTAGGGTGAGAGAGCGCAGCCAACGCATCTGCAACTTGAAGTATGACGGGTATAAGCAGTGAGGGCGGCGGCTGTCGTTATCGCCGCGAAAATTTTGGAAACAGCGGCTAAATCGGGTGTTACCTTCAGTTTGGGTTTTCATAAATCTGTCATAAAACTGACGCATACTGCTTTCGCCCGCAGAAGATAAGCCACTCAGGCACCTTTATAGGTAAGGCGGGCAATATAGGTAAAGCGGGCAATGGTGAGATTTCGTTATTGTTGACGCGTTTCATACGCTGACTAACGGCAGGATGGATAATGGCAAGACGCATACTGGTCGTAGAAGATGAAGCGCCGATCCGTGAAATGGTGTGCTTCGTGTTAGAGCAAAACGGCTATCAGTCCGTTGAAGCGGAAGATTATGACAGCGCTGTGACGCGTTTGTCCGAACCCTATCCGGATCTGGTACTGCTGGACTGGATGCTGCCAGGTGGCTCAGGATTGCAGTTTATCAAGCACATGAAGCGCGAAGCGCTGACGCGGGACATTCCGGTTATGATGTTGACGGCGCGCGGTGAAGAGGAAGATCGCGTGCGCGGGCTTGAGGTTGGTGCGGATGATTATATCACCAAGCCGTTTTCGCCCAAAGAGCTGGTAGCACGGATCAAGGCGGTGATGCGCCGTATTTCACCCATGGCGGTGGAAGAGGTGATCGAAATGCGGGGGTTGAGTCTGGACCCAACTTCGCATCGCGTTACCACAGAACAACACGCGCTGGAGATGGGGCCGACCGAATTCAAACTGCTGCATTTCTTTATGACGCACGCTGAGCGTGTATACAGCCGCGAGCAGTTGCTCAATAACGTTTGGGGAACTAACGTTTATGTTGAGGATCGTACTGTGGACGTGCATATTCGTCGCTTGCGCAAGGCGCTGGAAACCAGCGGACACGATAAAATGGTGCAAACGGTCCGGGGAACGGGGTACCGTTTTTCTACGCGTTATTGATGTGCCCGTGAGCCATAGCGAGCGCGACATCGTGGCTGAATACCGCCGCGGAGAATTTTTAACGTGTTAGAACGTCTTTCGTGGAAAAAGCTGGCATTGGAGCTGGCTTTTTTTTGCTTGCCAGCCCTGCTGCTTGGCCTGATTTTCGGCTACCTGCCCTGGTTTATGCTGACGGCGGTGCTGGTGGTGCTTGGTTGGAATTATTACAACCAGCTTAAACTCTCATACTGGCTGTGGGTCGATCGCAGCATGACACCGCCACCCGGGCGCTGGAGCTGGGAGCCGCTGTTTTACGGGCTGTATCAAATGCAACTGCGTAATCGGCGGCGGCGGCGCGAGCTGGCTTTGCTGATCAAGCGTTTTCGCAGCGGTGCCGAGTCGCTGCCCGATGGCGTGGTGATCACCACCGAAGAGGGCACCATTATCTGGTGCAACGGCCTGTCGCAGCATTTGCTTAGCCTGCGTTGGCCGGAAGATAACGGCCAGAATATCCTCAACTTGCTGCGTTATCCCGAGTTTACCCAATACATGCGTCAGCAGGATTTCTCCCGCGCCTTGACCCTGCAACTGATCAATTCACACCATGTCGAATTCCGTGTTATGCCGTACTCGGAAGGGCAATTATTGATGGTTGTGCGCGACATTACCCAGATGCACCAGTTGGAAGGGGCTCGGCGTAACTTCTTCGCCAACGTCAGTCATGAATTACGCACTCCGCTCACCGTGTTGCAAGGTTACCTGGAGATGATGCAGGACGATTCGCTGGACGGTGCCTTACGCAGCAAAGCGCTTTCAACCATGCAGGAGCAGACGCGGCGCATGGACGGGTTGGTGAAACAGTTGCTCACGTTATCGAAAATAGAAGCGGCAGCACCGATCAATCTGGCAGAAAAGGTCGATGTGCCGCGTATGCTGCGCATACTACAACGCGAAGCACAGACGCTGAGTCAGGATCGTCACGAAATTGTGTTCCGCATCAACGATGGGCTGAGCGTTTACGGCAATGAAGAGCAGTTGCACAGCGCCTTCTCCAATCTGGTATACAACGCGGTTAATCACACGCCGGAAGGCACGCGCATTGAAGTGTGCTGGCAAAAAATCACGCAGGGTGCGCAGTTTCAGGTCAGCGATAATGGTCCTGGGATCGCTGCCGAGCACATCCCTCGTCTGACGGAGCGTTTTTATCGTGTGGACAAAGCCCGCTCACGACAAACGGGTGGCAGCGGATTGGGGCTTACCATCGTCAAGCATGCGCTCAGCCATCATGATTCGCGGCTGGAGATCCTCAGTGAACCGGGTGCCGGAGCGCGTTTTATGTTTACGCTTCCTAACCGGTTGATTGTCTCTGCCTCTCTGTCGGAGAATAGCACCACACCTTCGGCCTGATGGATAGTTGACCTATGATGCCAGCCCCGCTTTTTTCGGGTTTATTGCTCTGTGCTGCGCTGTTACTCAGTGGCTGGAGCCACGCTGCGCGCAGTGAGCAAATGCTGGCGGGTAATCTCTCCAGTGCTGGCTCTGATACCTTGGCGACGCTGATGGCGTTTTGGGCCGCCGATTTTAACCAGCATTATCGCAGCGTTAACGTACAGATGCAGGCGGCGGGATCGTCATCGGCCCCCACGGCACTTGCCTCCGGCGCGGCACAACTCGGTCCGATGAGCCGTGCCATAAAGGCCAGTGAGATTGAGGCCTTTGTGCAACGCTACGGGTACCCACCACTGGCTGTGCCGGTGGCGATGGATGCGTTGGTGGTGTTAGTGAATCAGGATAATCCGCTGCCGGGTTTGAACGTGCAACAGCTCGATGCGCTGTTCTCTATTACCCATCGCTGCGGGGCGACGCAAACCGTCACCCACTGGCGTGATCTTGGGCTGACGGGGGAGTGGGCATCGCGCCGAGTGTTGCGCTACGGGCGCAACTCAGCGTCAGGCACCTATGGTTTTTTTAAGCAGCAAGCGCTGTGCGGTGGTGATTTCTTGCCGCTGGTGAATGAGCTACCGGGTTCTGCTTCGGTGGTGCAGGCGGTAGCTACCTCCACACAGGCGATTGGTTATGCCAGCATCGTTTTTCGTGCCAGCGGAGTGAAAATGTTGCCGCTGGCGGCGCAGGGAAACGACTATGTTGCGCCGACGGTGGACAATATTCGCAGCGGGCGTTATCTCTACGCGCGCTATCTCTATATTTATGTCAACAAAGCGCCAGAGCAGGCGCTGGATAGCCTGACGGCCGCCTTTATGGATCGGGTGCTGTCTACCGCCGGGCAAAGTCTGGTGAGTCAGGATGGCTATCTTCCTTTGTCTGAGCACGTGCGGGTTAACGCACGCCATCAGCTCGGCCTGTAACACGCCATTATTCTCGCCCATCACCGTCATTCCCGTGAAGGCGGGAATGACGGTGATGGGCGTTCATTCTGTCAGAGATCCCCGGCTTTCGCCGAAAATGACGAGGGGAGAAAGCCGGGGATGACGAGGGAAAAGTGACTTTGTCATCAGTCTGACGTGAATTTTATTCATGTTAGTCGCGGAAAGTGAAAATTATTCTATTGCCCTCAACCTGTTGCCATGACAGGATTTACCTACATTATAGCCGTCTAGATGTCTAAATAAGTATAAGGCGTGATTACTGTGCGGCGTGACTATTTATTTTGAAACTATCTTTGCAATGCCGCTTGCCTCACGCCGTGACATGAAGGCGTTGTTGCGAAAGATCAGGAGCTTATCATGGCTAAAGTACTTCCCCCTTTCCGCGCTGACGTGGTTGGCAGCCTGTTGCGTCCCGCAGCAATCAAAGAAGCACGCCTGCAATTCCAGTCCGGTGCCATTAATGCGGAGCAACTGCGCGCCGTGGAAGATGCAGAAATTCTGCGTGCCGTTGAACTGCAACGCGAAGCCGGGCTTCAGGTTGTCACCGACGGTGAATTCCGTCGCGCCTGGTGGCACTTCGACTTTTTCGAAGGTTTGAACGGGGTGGAGGCTTTCGAAGCGGACCACGGTATTCAGTTTAACGGTATCCAAACCAAGTCCCGCGCCATCAAGGTGACGGGCAAAGTCAGCTTTAACACTCAGCACCCGATGCTGGCGCATTTTCGCTACCTGAATAGCATCGCGGGTGATGTGACCGCCAAGATGACGATTCCTAGCCCGAGCGTGTTCCATTTCCGTGGCGGACGCAAGGCCATCGACAGTCAGGTTTATCCAACTCTGGATGCCTATTTCGACGATCTGGCGCAGACTTGGCACGATGCGATTCATGCTTTCTACGCCGCAGGCTGCCGCTATCTGCAACTGGATGATACCGTCTGGGCTTACCTGTGCTCAGACGATCAAAAACGCCAAATTCGCGAACGCGGTGAAGATCCGAAACAACTGGCCCGTATCTATGCCGATGTGCTGAATAAAGCATTGGCGGGTAAACCTGCTGACCTGACGATCGGTTTGCACGTATGTCGCGGCAACTTCCGCTCTACCTGGATTTCTGAAGGCGGGTACGAGCCGGTGGCATCTATCCTGTTTGGCGAAGTCAATGTGGACGAGTTTTTCCTTGAGTACGATAACGATCGCTCAGGTGGGTTCGAGCCGCTGCGTTTCATCAAACCGGGACACCAACAAGTGGTGCTGGGTCTGGTGACTACCAAAAACGGCGAGTTGGAAGATCCGGCTTTGCTGAAAGCGCGCATCGCGGAAGCAGTGAAATATGTCGATATCAAAAAACTTTGCCTCAGCCCGCAGTGTGGTTTTGCTTCCACGGAAGAGGGTAATAGCCTGACAGAAGCACAGCAGTGGGCCAAGCTGCGTCTGGTTGTGGATACTGCTGTCGCCGTGTGGAGCAAGTAACACACCAGTGCATAACACCGGGGACGCACACTATCCCCGATCTATCCTCGACGTTTCGCCATGGGGTGTCCCAATCTGCAAATCCGTTCACTCCGTTTACCGCGTAATCCCCTGCCACTTGTCCCCTTTTGCAGCAAAAAGCGCTTCTTATGCTGAAGCACTGCCTCTTTTATGTCCATTTTGCGCGTATTACGCGTTTTTATACTGGTTTTATTGCAAAGCAAAGACGGTAAATGCACAAATCATGTGCGGAAGGTTGTGTGAGTGGTGATATTATATGCTGTCTATTGTTGTTAGATCGGCGCAATGCTTCGCATTTTGGATCGCTACTTGTCTTTTATTGCTATAAACGTTTTACTTAGCGCCCTATAACGTCTGCGCGATAAGAATAATTTATACTACGCCGCAGTTCGTCTTCCCATTTTGTCGCATTTATATACAGGCAACACAACGTAACTATGAGTCATCGTTTAACATCCAAAGATATCGTGGCGCTGGGGTTTATGACCTTTGCGCTGTTTGTCGGGGCGGGGAACATCATTTTCCCGCCAATTGTGGGTTTACAGGCCGGTGAACACGTCTGGACCGCCGCGCTTGGCTTTTTGCTCACCGCGGTTGGCCTACCGGTGTTGACCGTGGTCGCGCTGGCGCGCGTGGGCGGTGGCGTCGATGCGCTGAGCTCCCCCATCGGTCAGAAGGCAGGCGTTCTGCTGGCGACCGTGTGTTATCTGGCCGTCGGACCGCTGTTCGCTACGCCGCGTACTGCCACGGTATCGTTCGAAGTCGGATTGGCTCCGCTGTTTGGAGATGCCGCCACGCCGCTGTTGATCTATAGCCTGGTCTATTTCGCGTTGGTGATCGGCATTTCTCTCTATCCGGGTCGTCTGCTGGATACGGTTGGCCATGTGCTGGCACCGTTAAAAATTCTGGCGCTGGCCGTGCTGGGATTGGCGGCGGTGATGTGGCCTGCGGGTTCGCCGATCCCGGCGACCGAAGCCTATCAAACCGTGCCATTTTCTAACGGTTTTGTGAACGGTTACCTGACCATGGATACCCTGGGTGCCATGGTATTCGGGATCGTTATCGTCAATGCAGCGCGTTCACGCGGCGTGACCGATGCTACGCTGCTGACCCGCTATACCATTTGGGCCGGTTTGATTGCTGGCGTCGGGTTGACGTTGGTTTATCTGAGCCTGTTTAAACTGGGCTCTGTGAGCGGTGAACTGATTCCTAACGCGCAAAACGGGGCTGAAATCCTGCATGCTTACGTGCAGCACACCTTTGGTAGCATGGGCAGCGGCTTCCTGGCGTTGTTGATTTTTATCGCCTGCATGCTGACGGCGGTTGGCCTGACCTGCGCCTGTGCCGAATTTTTCTCCCAGTATTTGCTGTTTTCCTATCGCACGCTGGTGTTCGTGCTGGGTGGCTTCTCTGCGTTAGTTGCCAATCTGGGATTAAGTCATCTGATTCAGCTTTCCATTCCGGTGCTGACAGCGATCTATCCGCCCTGTATCATTCTGGTTTTGCTGAGTTTTACTTTGCGCTGGTGGAATCAGGCTTCGCGTATTGTGGCCCCGGTCATGTTAATCATCCTGTTATTCGGCCTGATTGATGGGGTAAAATCATCGACCTTTGCGTCATTGCTGCCAGCCTGGAGCCTGAACTTGCCTTTGGGTGAACAGGGATTGGCATGGTTGCCACCGTCGCTGGTGGTGCTGCTGGCTGCGGTTATTTATGACCGGCTGAGCGGGCGTTAGGAAGTGACTGCGCACCAATAACGCACTCATGCTGCATTTTTCACCACAGGCTGTCGCCTGTGGTTTTTCTTTTGTAAGACAGGGCTGCTTAATTTATGGAACAACAATCCGCTAAGCTAAAGCGTGGGTTAAGCACGCGGCATATCCGCTTCATTGCACTCGGATCGGCGATTGGTACCGGGCTGTTTTATGGCTCGGCCAGTGCCATTCAGATGGCAGGACCAAGCGTGCTGTTGGCTTATATCATCGGCGGTGTTATCGCCTATATCATTATGCGAGCGCTGGGAGAGATGTCGGTCAATAACCCGCAGGCCAGCTCCTTTTCCCGCTACGCGCAGGATTACCTGGGGCCGATGGCGGGCTACATCACCGGATGGACCTACTGCTTTGAGATCCTCATCGTCGCCATCGCGGATGTGACCGCGTTTGGTATCTACATGAGCGTCTGGTTCCCTGATGTGCCGCACTGGATCTGGGTGTTGAGCGTGGTGCTGATCATTGGTGCCATCAACCTGATGAGCGTGAAGGTGTTCGGTGAGTTGGAGTTTTGGCTCTCGTTCTTCAAGGTCGCTACCATTATCATCATGATCGTGGCGGGCATCGGGATTATCGTGTGGGGTATCGGTAACGGCGGTCAGCCAACCGGAATCAGTAACCTGTGGAGCCACGGCGGTTTCTTCAGTAACGGCGTGATGGGCATGGTCCTGTCGTTGCAACTGGTGATGTTTGCCTACGGCGGTATCGAAATCATTGGTATCACCGCCGGTGAAGCCAAAGATCCGCATAAATCCATTCCGCATGCCATTAACTCGGTGCCGTGGCGCATCCTGGTGTTCTACGTGGGTACGCTGTTTGTCATCATGTCGATTTATCCCTGGAATCAGGTGGGGACCAACGGCAGTCCGTTTGTGTTGACCTTCCAGCATCTCGGCATTACGGCAGCGGCGGGTATTCTGAATTTTGTGGTCATTACGGCGTCTCTGTCTGCGATTAACAGCGACGTGTTTGGCGTGGGCCGCATGATGCACGGCATGGCCGAGCAGGGCAACGCGCCCAAGGTCTTTGCCAAAGTATCGCAGCGCGGTATTCCGTTGGTCACAGTCGTTGTCATGATGGCGGCGCTGCTGGTGGCGGTTTACCTTAACTACATTATGCCGGGCAAAGTGTTCTTGGTGATTGCATCGCTGGCAACCTTCGCCACCGTATGGGTGTGGATCATGATCCTGTGCTCGCAAATTGCGTTCCGCCGTCGTTTGAGTGAGAACGAGGTGAAGGCACTGGCGTTCCCGCTGCCGGGTGGGGTGGCGTCTTCGGTAGTGGGTATCGTGTTCCTGGTGTTTATTATCGGACTGATTGGCTACTTTGAAGAAACGCGCGTTTCCCTCTACGTGGGCGTGCTGTGGATTGCGTTGCTGCTGTTGGGCTATGCCTTTAAACAGAAACGGCAGAAGCTGGCGAATGACAACGCGTAAGCGTGGTTGAGCGGCAATGACAAAACGGGGCGCAAAGCCCCGTTTTTTATTCTCTGAAATGGCTAATAAAAAAGCCGACGGCATAGCGTCGGCTTGTTGTCGCGCAAAAGAGCGAGATTACAGCTTGTCGGCATTTTCCGTCAGGTATTTGGCAACGCCATCTGGCGATGCGCCCATACCGGATTTGCCTTTTTCCCACTGTGCCGGGCACACTTCGCCGTGCTCTTCGTGGAATTGCAGGGCATCAACCATGCGCAGCATTTCATCAACGTTGCGACCCAGCGGCAGATCGTTGACAACCTGATGGCGAACGACGCCTTCTTTGTCGACAAGGAAAGAACCGCGCAGTGCCACGCCCGCATCCGGGTGCTCAATGCCGTAGGCTTTCTGGATTTCACGCTTCACGTCGGCGACCATGGCGTATTGCACCGGGCCGATACCGCCGCTTTTCACCGGCGTGTTGCGCCAGGCGTTGTGAACGAATTCGGAGTCAAAAGAGACGCCAACCACTTCCACGCCGCGATCTTGAAACTCTTTGTAGCGGTGGTCAAAGGCGATCAGTTCTGACGGGCAGACGAAGGTAAAGTCCATCGGCCAGAAGAAAATCACTGCCGCTTTACCGCTGATGTGCTTTTTCAGATTGAAGTTTTCAACGATTTCGCCATTGCCTAATACGGCAGCAGCGGTGAAGTCAGGGGCTTGACGCGTTACCAGGACCATAATAACTCCTGTAAAAGTGATTAAAAGGACGAGGATGAAAAAACAACAGGCAGTATAGAGTTTCTTTCCTCATGAATACAGGTTAACAGACCGATTGATGAGATAGGTTTTGTCTATTGAATTGATTGGTCATACCCAGCATAAATCGACAGCGTTACAGTTGTTGCAAACGAGCCTGTTCCATCATACGTGGATAAAAACACCAAAAATAGTCTTCAAAGGCGGTGTAGTGGCGCTCGATATCGTCAAATGAGCCTGCTAATGCCGCCAACCGGGGGCGGCGTATCGCCATGCGTTGCAGCACATCGGCAAAAAGGGCAGCTCGGCGTAGCGCTCCAGCCAGCGTTCACGCCACAGATAGTGATTCAGGTTTTGAAAGCGTTCCGGCGTGTCTGCCAGATGCGGCTCTATCTGGGCGCGAGCGGTATCGACAAACGCTTCCAGCGATTGCTGCGGACACACGCGCGTCCAGTGACGGGCAAGAAAATGGTCCCACAGCACGTCAAGCGTGATGGGCGCCACGCGGCGGTAATCGGCGCTGAAATGGGCGGCGGCGGCTTTTACTTCGGCCTGACTGTCCGTTAGCACATCAATGCGGCGGTGCAAGCGGATACCTGACACCACGTCATCGCTAAAGCCTTGTTGCGGGTTACCGCGCACAAAGTCTGCCATCAGGTTGCCGAGAAGCGAACTATCGGCTAGCGTGGCCAAGTGAAGATGAGCAAGAAAATTCATTCTGCCAGTTTACTGTAGCGCGGCGAATTTTGCATGCTCAAGAGAAAGCCCGCCAATGACGGCGGGCTGGTAGAAATAACGGCTATTATTGTGGCTGCCCCGGCCACTCAATGTCAGGTGCAGTACTGACATCAATACGATTTAACATCACCCGATAG
>NZ_JBPETA010000107.1:0-11106 GCF_051710365.1 Symbiopectobacterium sp.
GTATCGGTGCTATGCTCGACATCGCTCAGTCCGGTTGATGATTTGGGATCTTTATCGATTGATCAGATCGCTCAACTCGGACTGAGTTCCCTTCAGGTGATCTACTATTCGGAACAGTTATTTAGGTTACCATCCCTGCGGTGGTGGTTTTACCGTGTGTGCCCGCAACGGCAATCACCCAGCGTTCACGCAGTACGGCGTCATGCAGCCACTGCGGCCCGGAGACGTAGGGAATGCTTTTTTCCAGCACCGCCTCAACGCAAGGGTTGCCGCGACTCATGGAGTTGCCAATGATCACCAAATCTGGCTCAGGATCTAACTGTGCAGGGTCATATCCCTGAATGAGGCTGATGCCTTGTTCTTCCAGCAACGTGCTCATCGGAAGATAGACGTTGGCATCCGAACCGGTAACCTCATGGCCCAGTGAACGAGCGAGCAGTGCTAAACCGCCCATAAAGGTGCCGCAGATGCCCAAAATATGAATACGCATATATTTTCCATAAGTTACTGAAAGTATTCGCGTATTCTAGCGCCTGGATTATGCATAAGAAATGGATTTGACTAGGTGCGGCTTTCTGTTTGGGCTACACTGCATGCGCAAACATGAGCGGTGAAAACTGAAACCGCTTTTCATTCGTAGATTCTGGAATAGTGTTATGAAAACGTTAGGCGAATTTATCGTCGAAAAACAGCACGATTTCTCTCACGCAACCGGTGAACTGACCGCGCTGTTGTCCGCACTCAAACTGGGCGCCAAAATTATTCACCGTGATATCAACAAAGCTGGGTTGGTTGATATCCTGGGAACCAGCGGCGTGTCGAACGTTCAGGGCGAAGTGCAGATGAAGCTGGATCTGTATGCCAATGAAAAACTGAAAGCGGCATTGAAAGCGCGTGGTGAAGTAGCGGGGATTGCCTCCGAAGAAGAAGATGAGATCGTCGTTTTTGAAGGCGACCGCGGTCTAAACGCCAAATATGTGGTGTTAATGGACCCGCTGGATGGGTCTTCCAACATTGATGTTAACGTATCTGTTGGCACCATCTTCTCCATTTACCGTCGTATTACCCCGTTGGGTACGCCGGTCACGGAAGCGGATTTCCTACAACCGGGTAACAAACAGGTGGCAGCAGGGTATATCGTGTACGGTTCCTCGACCATGCTGGTGTACACCACCGGTCACGGCGTGCATGCTTTTACCTATGATCCTTCTCTGGGCGTTTTCTGTCTGTCGCACGAGCGTGTGCATTTCCCTGAAAAAGGGAACATGTACTCGATTAACGAAGGGAACTACATCAAATTCCCGCAGGGCGTGAAGAAATACATCAAGTATTGCCAGGAACAGGATGAAGCAACGCAGCGTCCTTATACCTCGCGCTATATCGGCTCACTGGTGGCGGATTTTCACCGTAACCTGCTGAAAGGCGGCATCTACTTGTATCCGAGCACTGCAAGCTATCCGAAAGGAAAACTGCGCTTGCTGTACGAATGCAACCCGATGGCATTCCTGGCAGAACAGGCAGGCGGTAAAGCTAGCGATGGCGCACGCCGTATTCTTGATATTGAGCCGGAGAAATTGCACCAGCGCTGCCCATTCTTTGTCGGCACCGAATCCATGGTGAACGACGTGGAACGTTTCATCGCTGAGTTTCCGGACGAATAGCGACGGTTTGCACGAACGCCGCTGAGAGGTATTGTCATACCCTAACGACTTCGCGTGGCCAACATCTTTGCTACGTGAAATAGGATGGGCATCGCTTTACTGCCCCGGCGTTTGACGACTGAACCAGCTTTCCAGAATAATGACGGCCGAGGTGGCATCCACCTGGCCTTTATTCAATGCGCGGAACCCACCGCGTTCAAACAGGTCTGCCCGTGCTTCTACGGTGCTCAGACGTTCATCCTGTAGTTCGACCGGTTTGCCGAAACGGCCGTGTAAGCGGTTGGCGAATTTACGCGCTCTTGCGGTCAGCTCCTGCTCGGTGCCATCCATGTTCAGCGGCAATCCCACCACCAGTAAATCAGGCTGCCACTCGTTGATTATTTTTTCTACCTGGTTCCAGTCAGGCACGCCGTCCTGCGCCTTGAACGCGGTAAGCGCTCGCGCGGTGCCAGTGACCTCTTGGCCGATGGCTACGCCGATGCTTTTGGTGCCAAAATCGAAGACTAGCAGGGTTCGGTTGGTCATCAGGCATTCCCCGCATCGGCTACGATATTGTGGATATCGATACCGATCCTTTTGGCCGCCATGCGCCAACGCTCTGCAATCGGGGTATGGAACAGGATATCGGCTTCTGCCGGAGCGGTGAGCCACACGTTCTCCAACAGCTCCGTTTCCAATTGTCCCTGTTCCCAGCCGGAATACCCTAAGGCAACCATCGTTTCACGGGGCTGTGTCGGCGTACCCAGCGTCTCCAGCACATCTTTTGACGTGGTAACCATCACATCGCTGGAAATACTGATGCTGGAACCAAAACCTGACTGCGGCGTGTGCAGAATAAAACCGCGATCGTCTGCCAGCGGACCACCGGAAAACACCGGTTTATCCAGACGAATATCGGGATCGCGCGGCGTCGGCTCGATATGCAGCTTGCTCAGGATATCTTCTACCGAAAATTGGTCCATCGGTTTGTTGACGATAAGCCCCATTGCGCCGTCTTCATTGTGCTCAAAAATATAGATCAGGGCGCGTTTGAAAACCGGGTCCTGAATGGCTGGCATGGCGATAAGAAAATGATGCTGTAAATTCATTGTGCGTGGTTATTCGCTCTTGTCAGGGATAAGGGGAAGCCCGTGTTGCCACGGGCTGGTATCGGTGGGTATCCAGCATGCTGGGCACCGGCTGCAAGATACCTTAACGCGAAGTGCCTTAACGTAGAGCACATTAACGCCAAGAACCTTAACGTTCAGAACATTAACGCACGGAGCATTAACGTTGGCGATCTGCCAGGCGGCGCTCAATGGCATCCATCAGCATACCGGTGATGGAAACGTCAGGAAATGCCTCTTCGATTTCCCGCACGCAGGTAGGGCTGGTCACATTGATTTCCGTCAGTCGATCGCCTATGACGTCAAGACCGACAAAAATCAGCCCTTTCTGTTTCAACGTAGGTGCCACCGCGCGAGCGATTTGCCAATCGCTTTCCGTCAGCGGGCGAGCTTCACCGCGTCCGCACGCGGCCAGGTTACCACGCGTTTCACCGCTCTTCGGGATACGCGCCAGGCAATAAGGCACGGGTTCGCCATCCACCACCAGAATGCGTTTGTCACCGTCTTTGATGGCGGGCAGATAGTTTTGCGCCATGCAGTAGCGCTGGCCGTGTTCGGTCAGGGTTTCGATGATGACTGAAACGTTAGCATCATCCTGTTTCAGCCGGAAAATCGATGCGCCGCCCATGCCATCCAGCGGTTTGAGGATCACATCACCATGCTGCTGGTGGAACTGACGCAGTTTGTCGGCGCGGCGTGTGACCAGCGTATCCGGCGTCAGGTGCGGGAACCAGGCGGTAAACAGCTTCTCGTTACAGTCACGTAGGCTTTGCGGCTTGTTGACGATCAGCGTGCCTTTTTCTTCTGCTCGCTCCAGGATATAGGTGGCATAGATGAATTCGGTATCGAACGGCGGATCCTTACGCATCAGGACCGCATCCAGTTCGTGCAGGGCGATATCCTGCTCGCCGTGAAAATCGTACCAGCCATCATAGTCGTACTGTACGCTGAGGCGACGCGTGGTGGCACGGGCTTCACCGGCATGAAGATAGAGGTCGTTCATCTCCATGTAATGCAGCTCATAACCGCGGCGTTGCGCTTCCAGCAGCATGGCAAAGCTGGTGTCTTTCTTGATGTTGATGGAATCGATGGGATCCATCACGATGCCGAGCTTGATCATGGTTTTTCTCCTTTACCCCACATCGCCGAAACGCACCTGTAAGGCGGTAATGGCGGTAAGTGCAGTCGTTTCAGTACGTAAAACGCGTGGCCCCAACAGAATGTCGGTGAAGTGGTGCTGGGCCGTCATCGCGATCTCATCGGCAGACAGGCCCCCTTCGGGACCAATGAGTAACCGAACGCGCGAGAGCGGTGCAGGCAGCGTATTGATGCTGTGCGTCGCACGCGGGTGTAAATTCAATTTCAGCGCTTCATCGTGCTCGGAGCACCACGCTTCGAGCGACATGGCGGGCCGGATTTCAGGAATCTGGTTTCGGCCACACTGCTCGCAGGCGGCGATGGCGATTTTTTGCCACTGCGCGATTTTTTTCTCCAGTCGCTCACCGTCCAGCTTCACGCCGCAACGTTCAGAAAACAGCGGTGTGATGACATTGACCCCGAGCTCAATGGATTTTTGCACGGTGAACTCCATCTTCTCGCCACGTGACATCACCTGACCCAGATGCAGATGGAGTGGTGACTCTTTGTCCTGCCAAACGCCGGGTTGCGCGCGGACGATAACCTGCCTTTTACTGACCGACAGGATCTCGGCGGCAAAAACGTGGTTGCTGCCGTCAAAAAGCTGCAACGCGTCGCCCGGATTCATGCGCAGTACGCGGCCTACATGATTGGCGGCATCCTCGCTCAATTCGATGTCACCCCCCGTGAGCGGCACGGTCGCGGGGTGAAAAATACGCGGTATTCGCATAGGTCTATCTTGGCCTTCGGTGATTCACAAGCGCGTGTCTGGTGGCGATGTTTTTACGCTATCACCGCAGCACATCTCGTGGTCTGCGGTGTTGGTTGAACGCTCTATAGTAGGTAGTGGAACTAGCGCTGGCAAGCCTGCTGAACGTAAGGATTATGATTCCCCTGCTGCTCGGCAATGCGCTGGTCACGAGTGCATTCCCAGGATGTCACCGGGTAGCGCTTGTCCCATGCGGTAAATAACAGGGTTTGCTGGCTGGAAAGCCGCAGTTGGTAGCGATCGCGCATGTAAAAATAGGTCCGGGCGATGGCACCGCGTGCCCGTTCGGGCGGTTCTGCCAGCTTGTTTTTGAAATCAATCTTCATCGCGCATTGGCCGTACTGGCCTTCGCCACCGTTCCATTGACCGTACATAAAGTTGCCGCGATCGCCATTCACCTCACCAATGCTGGGTTGCAGGTTATGCAGATCGGTTTCCATGTCGCGATATACCTCATCGTCGCGATATACCTCATCGCGGGTACAGTTCTTTCTACCGCCTTCTTGCCAGCATTGGCGTTGATGACCGAACTGCCAGGCAGGCACCACGTGTTCCCACTCGATACGCTGTGCGCGATCGGCGTTTTTGCGCACGGTATAACCGCAGGAGGCGAGGTCGGGGGTGCCTTTTTTACCGTCCCAGGAGATACGGCAGCCGCAATAGAAGGTGCCGGGAGCGTCCTGATGAATTTGCGCGGCAACGGCTTTGGCCTGAGTGAAATTGTTGATGGTTTGCGCTGCGGCAAACGCCGAAAACAGTGCACCACTCAGTGTGGAAATAACAAGAATGTTGCGAAGCATGTTCCAAATCTACCCATTGGCGTGAAACGCGCAGAGTAGCGAACGTCGACCTGTCGCGCAAATGGATACTGTGCGTTTTATCGCGCAGTGAGAATAAAGGCTCAGGTTTGTGGCGCAGAGTCAAACTGGAGTGGTTTACCGCACTTCAGGCAGCGATAGGTGGCATCGCCGCGTTGGGCACGGTAATGGCGACGCACGCTTAACTGGTGCTGCTGACAGGCGCAACGGTAAGGATAGGTTTTGCCCTGCACGGAGGTGGTGGCGAAACGGTGTGTGCGTTTCGCCGGGGTTTGCAGAATCTGCTCCATCATCCAGCGCCATTCTTTGCCATGGGGCGCTACGCGGCCGAAGCGGGCATACACCAGCAGATGAGCCAGTTCGTGGGGAACGACCTCATCGATGAAAGTCTGCTGGTTTTCCAGCAGCAGCACCGGGTTCAGACGGATTTCCCATTGCTGTAACCAGGCGGTCCCGGCGGTTGCGCCGCGCTGCTGATAGCTGACACTGGGCTCCGAATACTGGCTGCCTAAGGCTTGATTGGCGAATTGCAGGCGTTCACGCAGACAGTGCATGACAGCGTGGTGGAGCGCGATAGGAATGCGAGGCGAGTTCATGGCTTTGAGGATAGATCGTGGAAAAAGCCGTTGCAACTATACCCGTCATACTTCAAGTTGCAGATGCGTTGGCTGCGTTCACTCACCCGAATCACTTACCGGAGTAAGCTCATCGGGATTCCTTCACTTGCCGCCTTCCTGCAACTCGAATTATTTAGGGTATAACAGCGCGGAATGCCTTGTGGTGTTTACAGACCGGCAGACGCGCGCAGTTGTGCGGCCTTGTCGGTTTTTTCCCACGGGAAGTGCTCGCGGCCAAAGTGACCGTAAGCAGCAGTTTCCTGATAAATCGGGTGCAGCAGATCGAGCATCTGGATCAACCCGTAAGGACGCAGATCGAAGAACTCGCGTACCAACTGAGTGAGGCGCTCGGTTGGAATTTTTTCTGTGCCAAAGGTTTCGATCATGATTGAGGTCGGTTCGGCCACGCCGATGGCGTAGGAAACCTGAATCTCACAGCGATCGGCCAAACCCGCAGCGACGATGTTCTTAGCCACATAGCGCGCGGCATAGGCCGCAGAGCGGTCAACCTTGGATGGGTCTTTGCCGGAAAACGCACCGCCGCCGTGACGGGCGGCACCGCCGTAGGTATCCACGATAATCTTGCGACCGGTCAAACCGCAGTCACCCATCGGGCCACCGATAACAAAACGGCCTGTCGGGTTGATAAAGAATTTGGTGCTGGCAGAGAGCCATTCAGACGGCAGAACCGGCTTGATGATCTCTTCCATCACCGCTTCATGCAAATCGCTTTGCGCAATGTCTTCTGCGTGCTGTGTTGACAGGACCACCGCGTCAATACCGACGATCTTACCGTCATCATATTGGAAGGTAACCTGGCTTTTTGCATCAGGGCGCAGCCACGGCAGCGTGCCGTTCTTGCGCACTTCAGCCTGACGCTGTACCAAACGGTGAGCGTAGGTGATGGGAGCGGGCATCAGCACATCGGTTTCATTGGTGGCATAACCGAACATCAGGCCCTGGTCGCCCGCTCCTTGTTCCAGTGGATCGCTGCGATCGACGCCCTGATTGATATCCGGCGATTGTTTACCGATGGCGCTTAACACGGCGCAGGAGTTGGCATCAAACCCCATCTCGGAGTTGACGTAGCCAATCTCACGTACCGTACGACGCGTGATCTCTTCAATATCTACCCAGGCGCTGGTGGTGATCTCACCGCCCACTAACACCATACCGGTTTTCACGTAAGTCTCACAGGCGACGCGCGCCTTGGGATCTTGTTCCAAAATGGCGTCAAGAACCGCATCAGAGATCTGGTCTGCAATCTTGTCCGGATGCCCTTCAGAAACGGATTCCGACGTAAAAAGGTGTTTAGCCATGCGTTTTTATACCTTCAAAGCAAATGCTGTAGTAGTCGCGGTGTGTCAGTAAAACAGTATAGATGGATTAACATCTGGATGGCTATTATAGGTCACTTGGCGGACGGATTACCAGCGGTTTTTTGTTTCAGGACGGCTATCATCGAAATTTTGTATTGCCGTTTTTTTTCCGTTTAGACCATCGAAAAGTGATTTTCATTTTGCTTTTCCCCCCACATATCGGTATAAACGGCGAGCGGTCGCAGTGCGCCGTAAAGCGTAGCGGAAAGGGTGTACGCTCCCTGTTTTGACCCATAGCCTGACCGCAATCGTTGCGGCGGCACGGAGGTGATAGGTTTAATGATCCACGGTTTGCCGAGTCCGTTGCAATCGCAACAAGTTTCTTTTGACGTATCGGCGTCAAATACTCAGCCTTTCTTTTTTTCTTCTCACTCTGCTGTTTCCCGAAGTCGCGTGTCCATGAGCTTAACGCAGGACTCCCGGGCAGGCTGATACGCCTATGTTCAGGGTTTTTGCCGCGTTTGCGTGCGTTGTCTTTCTCGTTTTTTAGGTGTGTAACCCAACGCGTGTGCTGCTGCCTTTGTTGCGCAGGCACGGATTGTTACGTTTTCTCTCGCGGGTGCGACGGAGTCTGCTAGCGTGTTTTACTACACTAATAAGGTCACATAACGGCGGCATACTGCATGCAGCCAGTTTTTTCACTGCTGTCGCCATCAACGTGGATGGACGTGACACAGCGTTTTGGGGCAGGTCGTAATGTGATGAGTGGAATGAATAAAGAGGTTCGTTATGTCTGACGATATGATTGAAAATGGCTCGTCAGCGACGGGTAAACGTGAATATTTGCGCTCTATGCAAGAGGTGGCCATGAATGACCGCAATGCCAGCGAGATGCTACGGACGTACAACATTGCCTGGTGGGGCAACAACTATTACGACGTGAACGAGTTGGGGCATATCAGCGTTTGCCCGGATCCAGACGTGCCGGAAGCCCGCGTCGATTTGGCGCGGCTGGTGAAAGAGATGCAGCAGGACAATCAGCGTTTGCCTGCGCTGTTCTGTTTTCCGCAAATCCTGCAACACCGTTTGCGTTCGATTAACGCCGCGTTTCGTCGTGCGCGTGAGTCCTTCGGCTATGAAGGTGGCTATTTCCTGGTGTATCCCATCAAGGTTAACCAGCATCGGCGTGTGATTGAATCGCTGGTGAATTCAGGTGAACCGCTGGGACTGGAAGCAGGTTCAAAAGCTGAATTGATGGCCGTGTTGGGACATGCGGGTATGACGCGCACCGTGATCGTGTGTAACGGTTACAAAGATCGCGAATACATCCGTCTGGCACTGATCGGCGAGAAATTGGGACACAAGGTGTATCTGGTCATCGAGAAGATGTCCGAGATTAAACTGGTGCTGGAAGAGGCTGAGCAACTCAACGTGGTGCCGCGCCTCGGCGTGCGTGCGCGTCTGGCCTCGCAGGGCTCAGGCAAGTGGCAATCCAGCGGCGGTGAGAAATCCAAATTTGGTCTGGCTGCGGTGCAGGTTCTGCAACTGGTCGAGATGCTGCGCGAAGCAGGGCGTTTGGACAGTCTGCAACTGTTGCACTTCCATCTCGGTTCTCAGTTGGCCAATATTCGTGATATCGCCACGGGCGTGCGCGAATCTGCCCGTTTCTATGTGGAACTGCACAAGCTGGGCGTCAACATTCAGTGTTTCGACGTCGGCGGCGGGTTGGGTGTGGATTATGAGGGCACCCGTTCTCAATCCGACTGCTCGGTAAACTATGGCCTGAACGAATACGCCAATAACGTGATTTGGGGCATTGGCGATGCCTGTAATGAGCACGGTCTGCCGCACCCGATGGTGATCACCGAATCTGGGCGTGCGGTTACTGCACACCACACGGTGCTGGTGTCCAATATCATTGGGGTGGAGCGTAACGAGTTTAGCGAGCCGACGCCGCCGGAAGAGGACGATCCTCGTGCGTTGGAAAGCCTGTGGTCAACCTGGCAGGAGATCAAAATGCCGGGAACGCGGCGTTCCTTGCGTGAATGTTTGCACGACAGCCAGATGGATTTGCATGATGTGCATACCCAATATACGCACGGGATGTTAAATCTGACGCAGCGTGCAAAAGCGGAACAGCTCTATCTCAGCATCTGCCAGCAGATCCAGCAACAGCTTGATCCCAGCAACCGCGCACACCGTCCGATTATTGACGAATTGCAGGAGCGCATGGCGGATAAATTGTATGTGAATTTTTCGCTGTTCCAGTCGATGCCGGATGCGTGGGGGATCGATCAACTGTTCCCAGTGCTGCCGCTAGAAGGTCTGGACAAACTGCCTGAGCGCCGTGCTGTACTGCTGGATATTACCTGTGACTCGGACGGGACGATCGACCATTACATCGATGGTGATGGTATCGCGACCACCATGCCGATGCCACCGTATGATCCGGAAAATCCGCCGCTGCTGGGCTTCTTTATGATTGGTGCCTATCAGGAAATCCTGGGCAACATGCATAACCTGTTTGGCGATACGGCGACCGTAGACGTTTACGTGTTCCAGGACGGCTCCATTGAACTGGAAGAGTCTGATGAAGGCAACACGGTGGCAGACATGCTGGAATACGTCCAGTTGGATCCCGAGGTACTGATGGCCCGTTTCCGCGATCAGGTGAAGGAGACCAACCTGCCTGCTGACATTCAGTCGCAGTTCCTGGATGAGTTCGAAAGCGGCCTGTATGGCTATACTTACCTGGAAGATGCCTAATCTGAAGGCATAAAAAAAGGAGGCCATGGCCTCCTTTTTTTATCCCCGTTTACCACATCCAGCGCGCTTAAGGCGTGTTTTCGCTGCTTTCACCCAGTTTAATGATTTTTCGCTTAAACAGGATGCTGGCAATCAGTAGCAGAGAGTTCTTATCGTGCACGCCGTATTTGTTTAACAGTCTTGCTTTGCTGTTCAGTACTGACTTTTTATTAATTCCCACCCGTTCTGCGATCACTTCCGGTGAATACCCCTCGCTCCAGTACCGAAATACCGCATGCTCGGATTTAGAGAGTTTAACCGGTTGAGCGGCACAACTCTCATTAATTTCTTCTATATTCAATGCGTTATAGAAATAGCCGATCGGCGTTGATTTAGGAATAAGCACCGTTTTTTCATCAATGCAAACGGGTTCATGGTTTGAATTATTGATAATGATGAAAACGGAAACAATGTCATAAAAGTGACATTTTATCGATGCGTAGTATTCCTCGAAGCCTTCACTTGTGCCATCGATGATAAAAATGCATTTTTTTCTTCCCTGGGGTATCAATGTAAATCGGTTTGCAGACTTTACATGCAGCGCAGGGACACGTGAAAAAATTTCACGTAGGCCGACAAGCGTAAAGTTGCATTTGCTAAAAATTCTCATATCCATGGTGTTTTGACTTTATGAGTTTATTTAAAAAAAACATATCTCAAATCTTGTTGTCAATATTGCGCTCGTCGGGTTAGTCATCCAAAAATCACTGTGAAATAATTTGAAATATTTATCTGTTTTACGGATCCACCCGTCATTCCGCACCTGATTTTTCTTTTTTCGGGACTTGACGGTATTCTGAAGTTCTGAATTTATTACTGCTTTTTGCAGACCAATCAGCATGAGTACTCCCCACGTTACCATCCGTAACCTTGA
>NZ_JBPETA010000108.1:0-10921 GCF_051710365.1 Symbiopectobacterium sp.
TTACGGATGGTAACGTGGGGAGTACTCATGCTGATTGGTCTGCAAAAAGCAGTAATAAATTCAGAACTTCAGAATACCGTCAAGTCCCGAAAAAAGAAAAATCAGGTGCGGAATGACGGTTGGATCAATCAGATAGCAAATTATTCTTCTTCATCGAGTTGCAGTGCCACATAGAGCAGCAAACGATCGTCAAAGTTGCCCAAATCCAGCCCGGTCAGTTCGGAAATACGGTTCAGGCGATATTCAAGCGTATTGCGATGGATAAACAGCGCCTTAGCCGTAGCGCCCGGCTGAACATTATTGCGAAACCAGGCGTTAAGCGTACGTCGCAGCAAACCATTGCCGTCCATCGCTTTCAGCTTTGCCAACGGACGAACCAGTTCATTGGCCTGCCAGCCACCGCGCAGACTATCGAGCAACACTGGCAGCATTAAATCCTGATAGTAGTAGCAACGCTGACTGGGCATACGCTGTTTCCCTACGCCCATGGTGGTACGCGCAGTACGGTAAGAACGCGCAATGCTGCCCGGTCCGGTAAAGTAGTTACCCAACGCCATCCGTACCCGCAGGCGGCCGCTCTCAGTCATACGGGAGAACAGGTTATCTACGCGACGTCGATGTTCTTCGGCATCCCAACGACCATGGCTGTTCAGCGCGGGTTTCAGCACCACCATTTCGGTCAGAGACACGATAGCGATCAGATTGTTGCGCTCGGGCGTGGTCAACAGCGTTTGCAACTGCTGCAATTCTGCCATCGCACTGTCCACGCCCAATTGGCCGCTATCCACCTCAACAACGGCCACCACACGCGGCGTATTGAGATCGATCCCCAGACGTTGTGCCCACTCCATCAGAGCGGGTGACAGTTCGTCCATGCGAATCAGGTTTAGCACCAGTTCTTCACGCAGACGGCTATCCTGCGCCAACATGTGCAGCAGCCTAGCCTGCTCCAGCATCATCTCTGCGGTCATGCACACCAGTTCGCCAAACTGGCGCAAATGGGCGGGATTACCGGTCAGGCCGATTACGCCGACGATTTCACCGTCAATACGTAGCGGCAAGTTGATACCAGGCCGCACTCCGTGCAGATGGCGGGCAACCGCATCATCGATATCGACTACACGCCCCTGTGACAAAGCCAATAGCGCCCCTTCGTGCAGTTCGCCCACACGTTCTCGGTCGCCGCTGCCGATGATTCGCCCACGGGCATCCATCACGTTGATATTGCTATCAATAATTTGCATGGTGCGCGCAACGATATCCTGCGCAAGCTTTGCGTGGAGGTGATATGACGCCATTCCCGCCCCTGGTAAGAGAAAGTGACAATTGTACTATCATAACGTTGCCCTGAAAGCTGGACATTGTGCGATTTCACAAACATTGACCCAATTCCTTAGAATTGCGGGAAGTATCACAAAATAATAACGAGGAGGCGGATGGCTAAGGGGAAAATAAAAAAGGAGCGTACCTGATACGCTCCTTTCAGTCTGAAATTGCTACCGTTTATTGTGCCAACAGATAAATCGTAGTATTGCCACGCAGCACGTTCAGCGCTAACACCGGAGGCTTGCTGTCCAGAATTTTACGCAGTTCACCCAGATTCTGCACCGGCTGCTGGTTCACACCGAGGATAACGTCATCCTTCTTCAAGCCGATTTTCGCGGCCGCCGATCCGGCTTTCACCTCGTCCACCTTCACGCCTTTCTGACCGTCGATTTCGGTATTGCTGAGCGATGCGCCGCTGATACCGGTGTAAAGATTACCCGAGGCCACCTGTGTCTGGCTGGCCTGCTGCAAGGTCACTTCTACCGTTAACGGTTTGCCTTCACGCAGCAGTCCCAGCTTGACCTTGCGACCGACGGGTAAGGAACCAACCTGGGCGCGCAGTGCTGCAAAGCTGCTGATTGGTTTATCGTTCAGCGTCAAAATGACGTCACCGGCTTTGATGCCTGCTTCGTCAGCAGCGGATTTTGGCCTGACCTGGCTGACAAATGCCCCGCGCTGCGCATCCACTTTCATCGCTTGCGCCAGATCGGAATTGAGCTCAGTACCGGTAATACCCAGTTCGCCGCGTTTCACGTCGCCAAACTCAACCAATTGCGCGCTCAGGTTTTTCACCATGTTGCTCGGAATGGCGAAACCAATACCGATGTTTCCACCATCCGGTGCCAGAATCGCGGTGTTCAGGCCGATAAGCTCACCATTAAGGTTAACCAGCGCCCCGCCGGAGTTGCCTCGGTTGATCGCGGCATCGGTCTGGATAAAGTTTTCATAATTCTCGATATTCAGCCCGCTGCGTCCTAACGCCGAAACAATACCGGACGTCGCCGTTTGGCCTAGGCCGTAGGGGTTGCCGATCGCCACGGTATAATCACCCACCCGCAACTGATCGGAATCAGCGATCTTGATGGCGGTCAGATTTTTAAAATCAATCAGTTGAATCAACGCAACGTCGGTACGCGGGTCTTTGCCAATCACTTTGGCATCATACTTACGCCCATCGTAAAGCCGCACCTGAATCTTGTCCGCATTGTCGACCACGTGGTTATTGGTTACCACATAGCCTTTCTCCGCGTTGATCACCACACCAGAGCCTAATGCCTGGAAGTTCTCACGTTTTGCGGGCGCGCCCTCTTCCCCTTCGTCTTCAGCCCCCTGACAAATTGGGGAGTTTTGGAAGGGCGACCCCTCCTGACAGAACGGCGAATTCTCACCGAAGAAAGGCTGCATCTGCTGCGGAATATTGCTGCGCTTGACGTCGGTATGCCCTTCAATGGATATGCTGACGACAGAAGGCATCACTTTCTCGAGCATCGGAGCCAGACTTGGCATCTGGCTGGATGTCGATACTACCGCCTCAGTCGCCGCAAAGACGTGCCCCATGCTCATTGCCAGGCTCAGCGCCAATGCACTCAGAACCAATGATTTTCTTTTCATGATCTCTTATCTCGTCGTATCAACAGGTGAATCCCACGTCGCCGAACCTGTTTACCATCCCACCCTCTCGATGTCGCGCTGGCGGGTTCGTAAACAGGCTCAATTGGCGTTCGCGCTATATCAGATAAACAAGAAAGCACAAAGTTCATCGCCGCGCGCTGGCCCAAACGTAAGCAAGTATGGAGCCGCTTTACATAAATTGTTATTCCGCCGCCATCAGCCGCCGGTATTCGTCGTAAGCGTAAAGATCTGTCATTCCACTGATATAATCTTGAATCAAGCGCGCCCGATAATAGTATTCCCAAATCTCCTGTTCCTCACGAGACAGTGCCGAGAGTTGGAGCGTGGCTTCACGATAGGCCAGGCAATGTTTGCTGGAAAGCTTGTGGTAGAGCCGGGTTTCGATGGGGTAGTGCGGATGCGTATCATCATTCACCATCTGGCTGAACGCATCATAAGACATTTCCAGCAGCGGGTGATAAATGTCCAATAGCCCCCCGATCACGCGATAGCCTTGCAGTTCCAGATTTTCAATTTCTGCGTTATTAAACATATATTTGCGAGCAACCTCTTTGAACACCCGCAACAGTTTGGCCTGCGCTCCCTTGTCTTCCAGCAGCGCCTCATCAAAAGCGCCAGCGTAAATCGCAGGCAAATTTTTGATAAAACGATGCGCCGCGTAAGGCACCAATTTCGCCACCGTATTGACGCGCAACTGCATAAAAAATTGATCGTCGGTGCTGCGCCAGCGGTGCCGTTTTCGGCTTTCATACGCCTGCTCTACGGTTTTGGCAAACAGATCCGAGGGATCGACCGTGCCCCAGGTCTGGCGCAGGTACAGATAAAGCAGTTCGGTGGTAAGGATCTCTTTTTCTACCGCATCCTCCAGATCGGCAACGCAGTAGGAGATGTCGTCAGCGGCTTCCATGATGTAGGTGAGCGGAAAGCGATGGTATTCGTCCAGCGACAATTCCTGGCGCAAGTCGGCAACAAAATCCTGTTCAGAAAGGTAATACCCCGGTTTTTTCATCAGATAGCGATAGTTGTCGGGCACCTCGCCGACCCAATACGCTGGCCGGGTATATTTGAGAATACAGCCCACCTGGCTGTAGGTGAGATTCAGTTTAAGCAGCGTATGCACCAAACGAATCGCCTGTGCATTGCCTTCGAAATGGCTGAGATCCTGTCGCACCTGACGCCGCAATGCGTCATGCGCATCGCCTTTCAGCCGCAGGGCTTCAACCTGACAAGCATCATCACGCGACAATGCGTCATCCTGAATATAAGCGGCATCCAACCGTTTTCTAAACCAGTTGTTGATGGCGGATTCACCAAAATGGCCAAAGGGCGGGTTGCCGATGTCGTGCATCAGGCAGGCCATTTCTACCATGCTTTCAAAGGGCGTCTGCCACAGAGACAGACCAAGGGCATCCAGCCGATTTTCGCCTTTTATCCGCACCAGAATATCTTTGGCGATGTAGCGACCGACCTGCTGCACTTCCATCGAGTGTGTCAGCCGCGAACGCACAGCGGCGTTACGCTCCAGAGGAAATATCTGCGTCTTCTGCTGTAAACGACGGATCGCGGCAGAGTTGATGATACGTCCCCTGTCGCTTTCGAACAGGCGGACGATTCATATTCACTCTCCGCCGTGATCGGTTTGCTCAGAGGCCGCTGAACGCTGAATTTCTTTGAAAAATCGATATCGGACATCCCCTTCCCCCTTTACCGCCGCCAAAATCACGCCTGGGTTCCATTTCACCCCGTTAGCCATGATAGACTACACAACACAGACTACGGCTAACTATTCGAAATTTTGTGGGGAATCTTATGAAAGTCGGCATCATCGGGGCCATGGAACAAGAAGTGACGATCCTGCGCGATCGCATCGAAAACCGCAGTACCTTCACACGCGCCGGATGCGAAATCTACAGCGGGTGGCTGAACGGTGTCGAAGTGGCGCTGTTAAAATCCGGTATTGGCAAGGTTTCCGCGGCGATGGGCACCACGCTGCTGTTGGAACATGCCCGCCCTGACATCGTCATCAACACCGGCTCTGCGGGCGGCCTGGCACCGACCCTGAACGTCGGCGATATCGTGGTATCCAATGAAGCGCGTTATCACGATGCCGATGTCACCGCCTTCGGTTATGAAGCGGGCCAGATGGCAGGCTGCCCGGCGGCGTTTTCCGCCGATGCCTCCCTTATTGCGCTGGCCGAGCGCGCCATTGTGTCTCTGCAATTGAATGCCGTTCAGGGGCTGATTGTCAGCGGTGATGCGTTTATCAACGGTGCCGAACCTCTGGCCCGCATCCGTCGCACCTTCCCACAGGCCGTCGCGGTCGAAATGGAAGCCACGGCAATCGCTCACGTTTGCCATCAGTTCGGTGTGCCTTTTGTCGTAGTACGCGCCATTTCCGATGTGGCAGACAAAGCCTCTCACCTGAGTTTTGACGAGTTTCTGGCCGTGGCGACCCAGCAATCCTCACGCATGGTGAGCGCCATGTTGCAAGAGCTCGCCGGAAAAGCCTGATGCGCGTTCGCGGGCTCTCTCTTCTGGTAATTCTGGTAATACTGTGTCTGTTCATGGTCGGACGGGCCAGCGCAGACGCTGTCGCCCAGCGCATTATCAGTCTGGCTCCCCACGCTACGGAGCTGGCCTTCGCCGCTGGCATGGGCGATCAGGTGATTGGTGTGAGTGCCTGGTCAAACTACCCGCCTGAAGCGCAACAGCGGGAACAGGTTGCCTCCTGGCAAGGTATCAATCTGGAACGGGTGCTGGCCTTAAAGCCGGATTTGGTTCTGGCCTGGCGTGAAGGGAACCCGCAGCGACCGCTTGAGCAACTCTCTGCCTTTGGCATCCCGGTGTTGTATCTTGATCCTACCTCGCTGGAGGCAATACCGACCATTCTGGAACAGCTTGGGCAATACAGCGCGCACCCTGAGGTGGCGCGACAAAATGCGCAGACCTTACGCCAGCAGTTGGCTGATTTGAAAGCACGCTACGCCCATGCGTCAAAACATCAGGTATTCCTGCAATTTGGTACACACCCGCTGTTCACGTCAGGCAAACAGTCGTTGCAAAACCAGGTGCTCGCCCTGTGTGGCGGCGTCAATGTTTTCAATGACAGTAAGGTGCCCTGGCCGCAGGTCAGTCGTGAACAGGTATTGCGGCGCAACCCACAGGTGATCATTACAACGGGCACCGCTGCCGATGCGGCCGCCACGCGTGATTTTTGGTCGCCGCAGTTGTCCGTGCCAATTATTACGGTAGACGAAGATTGGTTTAATCGCAGCAGCCCGCGCATGCTGCTGGCAGCCCAGTACATTTGTCAGCAACTCGCTGCCCTCCCCGCCCAGTAAATCATAGGGTCATGCCTGCGCTCGTGCAGGCATGACTGCACGCTTTTCATCCAGTTAAAAACCGGTTATCATGCCGCAAACGGTTAAAACGCAACCGTATACAAACCAAAACATAACGATTTGATAACGCACATTTGTGCACTGAGCCGGCAACGGTTCTTTTTAACACCAGGTAGAAAAGTGATAAAAATAAGTCTGCTTAACGCGGGCCTGTTGATGCTGGCCTGCAATACTGCGTATGCGGCAAGCACCACAGCGGGCAAATCAATGTAGGGTTGAACGTGGTTGCTGTCTGTGAGGTCAAGGAAACCGCAGCCACCGCCCGCGTTGAATGCCCGAACGCAAAAGCGCTGATGCCAAAGATTACGCAAACCTCGCTAAGCGCAGGAGCTCGCACGGTAGCCCATCAGGAACAGCGGCTGATCACGATTGAGTGGTGATGGCGCAGGTTGGTTTATTCAGCCCGTTAAAACAAAAAACCGCGTTGTAGAACGCGGTTTTTTTTCGATATCAGCGGTAGGATAATCAGATACTGAAAGAAGAGCCGCAGCCGCAGGTGCTTTTCGCATTCGGGTTAGTGACCACGAAGCGCGAACCTTCCAGACCTTCCGTGTAATCCACCGAACCACCGACCAGATATTGCAGACTCATCGGGTCTACCACCAGCGCCACGCCCTGTTTCTCAATGGTCATGTCGCCGTCGTTAATTTTATCGTCGAAAGTGAAACCGTATTGGAAGCCGCTACAGCCGCCCCCGGTGATGTAGACGCGAAGTTTCAGCTCCGGGTTCTCTTCATCAGCAATCAGGACTTTCACCTTTTTTGCCGCCGCATCAGTGAATTGCAGCGGCACAGCCATTACTTCATCGCTCATTGTCGTACTCCCAGCTTGTCTTTTATTGGGCGGCGCACGCCGTTTGCCTTATCCCAATCATACGCTCATTATCCAACAGCGGGAAACAAGGTTCAAGGTTTGGCCTTGTGTTCATTTTCCGCACGCTGCTCTAAGGCATTTTGCCGTTGCAGCGTTCGGGCCAGAATCGCAGAATATAGCGGTTGTCCGCCTAAAAACTGCGCCATTAACGTCGCCCCTAGGCAGGTGATGATCATGGGCAAAATCAACTGATAGTTATCCGTCATTTCCAGCACCAGCACAATCCCGGTCAGCGGGGCGCGTACTGATGCCGCAAACAACGCGCCCATTCCTGCAATGGCAAAGGTGCCAGCACCTAATGCATAGTCAGGGAATACACCGTGTAAGATCAACCCGTAAGCACCGCCTAGCACGGTGCCCAACGCCAGCATCGGCGCAAAGATCCCGTCGGGCGCGCCAGAACCAAAGCACAACAGCGTCAGCACCATACGCAACAAAAATATCAGCAGCAGCATGCCCACGCTGTAGTGCGCCGCCGTTACGTCGGGAATGATGGCAAAACCCCCGCCGGAAACGTCGCTGAATGCCAGCGAAAGCACACCACACAGCCCACCAGCTAACATCCCGACCAGAATAAAGCGCGCTAGACTCTGCCCATGAAAACGTAAAAACAGCGCCTGCGTCCCCAACACCAGTCGGTTAAACACCACGCCAACCGCACCAAACACAATGCCTAACAGCAGATAACACCAGAGTGTGTTGACCGGGGCATCGGGCAGAGTGCCAACGTGGGTAACCGCCGCCTCACCGTTGAACACCCGAAACACCACGCTGGACATGATGACGCCAATAAACACGGCTTTTATGGAGATCAGGTTGTAGCGAAACTGCGGCCGCATCTCTTCAATAATGAACAAGATCCCCGCCAACGGGGCGTTGAACGCCGCTGATAACCCGGCTGCCGCACCGGTTGCCAACAGAGAATGACGCACGTCTGCGCGTTTGGCCGACAATAAATCCGCGATCATCCCGCCCACGTTGCCGCCGAGTTTCACCGTTGGCCCTTCCCTGCCCAACACCATGCCAGCGCCAAGTGTTCCCAAGCCACCGAAGAACTTCACTGGCAATACGCGCCACCAGCGTACCGGGCGAAGATCCTCCAACGCGCCTTCAATCTCCGGAATCCCCGAGCCCCCCGCTTCCGGCGCAAAACGACGCACCAGATAATACCCCCCGGCAGCCATCAGCCCAGAAAAGAGAAATGCCAGCGGCCAGCGCCACTCTGCGTGCGCCCACTGCGTCACCGTTTCCAAACGCAGTGCTTGTAGCGCACTCACCCCTTTCTCAAAAGCCACCCCAACCAGACCAACTAATGTACCCACCAGGGCAGCCAACACCAGAATCATCACCGGCGTTTTATCACGGCGAAGGAACTGCCGAATCGCGGCACGGCGCACGTCAATCAGGGAAATATCTCGGGAAGTCGTCACAGGATAAACCAAAGCAGCTAATACCAAAGAGGCACAGTATACGCCCATCCATCACATAACGCCTCTCTCTCCCTCTTACATCAATGACGCAAATTTGATAACGCGACAGCGTTGTTTACAATAGGCAAAACTCCGCTCTCTTTTCAGGACCCTTTCCATGAATAAATCAGAAAGTCTCTACGCTGCGGCACAGCAGCTCATTCCCGGCGGCGTCAACTCGCCGGTGCGCGCGTTCAACGGCGTCGGCGGCGTGCCGTTGTTTATTGAGCGGGCGGAAGGATCACATCTCTACGACGCGGACGGTAACGCCTATATCGATTATGTCGGTTCCTGGGGCCCCATGGTGCTGGGACATAACCATCCCGCTATTCGTCAGGCGGTGATCGCTGCCGCAGAGCGCGGATTGAGCTTTGGTGCGCCAACCGAAATGGAAGTGCACATGGCGCGGTTGGTGACCTCGCTGGTGCCGTCGATGGATATGGTGCGCATGGTGAATTCCGGTACCGAAGCGACCATGAGCGCCATTCGTCTGGCGCGCGGCTTCACGGGCCGTGACAAAATCATCAAGTTTGAGGGCTGCTATCACGGCCATGCGGACTGCCTGCTGGTCAAGGCGGGATCGGGCGCATTGACGCTGGGCCAGCCTAATTCCCCCGGCGTACCCGCTGATTTCGCCCGCCATACCCTGACCTGCATCTATAACGATTTAGCGTCAGTCCGTCAGGCTTTTGAGCAATACCCTGATGACATTGCAGCGATTATCGTTGAGCCAGTGGCTGGCAACATGAACTGTATTCCGCCACTGCCTGAGTTTCTGCCGGGATTACGCGCATTGTGCGATGAATTCGGCGCTCTGCTGACCATCGATGAAGTGATGACGGGCTTTCGCGTGGCATTAGGCGGCGCACAGGAGCACTACGGCGTGGTACCCGACCTGACCTGTCTGGGTAAAATCATTGGTGGCGGCATGCCAGTAGGCGCTTTTGGCGGACGGCGTGATGTGATGCAAGCGCTGGCCCCAACCGGTCCGGTGTATCAGGCGGGAACGCTGTCCGGTAACCCGATTGCCATGGCAGCGGGTTTTGCCTGCCTGAGCGAAGTGGCTAAACCCGGAGTGCACGACACGCTCACCGCATTGACCACTCAGTTGGCACAGGGGCTGGAAGCCGCAGCCAAAGCGCAGCACATTCCTCTGGTAGTGAATCACATGGGCGGCATGTTCGGTCTGTTTTTCACCGACGCACCGAGCGTAACCTGCTATCAGGATGTGACGCAGTGCGATGTGGAGCGCTTTAAGCGTTTCTTCCACCTGATGCTGGCCGAAGGGGTTTATCTGGCGCCGTCAGCGTTTGAAGCGGGCTTTATGTCACTGGCGCATAGCCAGCAGGATATTGACAACACCATCGCGGCAGCACGTCGCTGTTTTGCCCAGTTGTAATCGCCGTCAAGAGAAACGCCCCGATTGTGCGATCGGTGCGTTTGCGCATCAGAAGTTGTAATTCACACTCATGGACACGCTGCGCGGAGCGCCATAGGCATAGCTGTCACTGAGGGCGCTGTAATAGCTCTTATCCAGCAGATTGTTGACGTTAGCCTGCACCGCCAGCTGTTTGTTGATCTGGTAGCGGCCAAACAGGTTAACCAACGGATAGCTTCCCTGATGCACACGTGCCGCACCATTCGGCCCCGAGGTATCCACAAAGGTGCCGTTCTGCCAGTTTACCCCACCGCCCAACGTCAGTTCCGGCAACATCGGCAGTTGGTAGCGCGTGAACCATTTCAACGTGGTTTGCGGTAGCTGGCTGTTCACCCGGTTATCCGCCGCGTCTTTGGCAACGTAACGCGCGGCACCGAACGTCATCTGCCAATTATCCGTCAGGGCTCCGTTCAGTTCCAGTTCGACACCTTTACTGGTCACCCCTTGCGCACCGTAGTAAGCCTGATCGCTCGACCCCTGGACCTTGTTGCTGCCATCGGTCTGCGCCAGATTATCCTGCTCAATGCGGAATAAGGCCATGGATGCCGTCAGGCGGCCATCAAGCCAGTCGGATTTCAGACCGGTTTCATAGTTTTTGCCTTCAATCGGGGCCAGGTAGTTGCCATTAACACTTCGGTTATCTTGCGGCTGGAAGATTGAGGTGTAGCTGACATAGGCAGAGAGGGTATCGTTGATGTCGTAAATCAACCCGGCATAGGGCGACACCTTGTCTTTGCTGAAGCTGGAAGTCATACCGCCCGTGCTCCATTCGGTATAGCGCG
>NZ_JBPETA010000109.1:0-10717 GCF_051710365.1 Symbiopectobacterium sp.
CCTTGTTATAGGAGGGCCAGTTAGTGATTTTAAAATTTTGTTTTGCCATGGAGACCTGATTTTGAAACAACTATGGTGATCTGTTCCGATGATTACCCAAACTTTCTATTTATTCAACAAAGCCGGTGGACGGGTATAAATATGTCACCCTACTGTATCTGATTTAACGCGATTTTGTTATCAATGGGTGTAATTCGTGTTGCATCCGAATTTTTTAATGCATCAGCGTGCAACCGTTCGGATTAATCTTGAAAGTTGCACGTGCTTAAACGTCATGGTGGACGTGTTAACAAAAGCAGTATGTATTCTCTGCAACCGCAGCATAAACAGGGTGTTTTGCTAACAGTGCAACAGGTAGAATTGTAGGTAAGCAGCGCGCCGCTGGCATAAATAACCGCAAGGGGTTGCCAACGGCTGACCGGTGACGGAGTATCCTCTCTAATTTTCGATTTTTTACAGAAATTTATCGGGGTTGCAGCTTGCGTTGTTTAAACGCTGACCTATCATGATGAACCGGGCTTTTATCAAGTTGTCGGAAGGTTAACTTATCCATTAATATGGATTTTAGTTGATTTAAGCACACGAACAGGGGGAGCTGTGCTGGTTAATAATTTTGGGGTTGAACGTCGAGTAGCGAATTTGCGCTGGTTGTCCGCAGCGATTGTGTTGTCTTTCACTGCGTTGCCTGCCTGGGCATTCTCGCTGGATGATGTGGCAGCGCAAGCTGAACAACTGGCAGCGAAAGGCTATGAAGCGCCGAAGAGCAATCTTCCCGCCCAGTTCCGCGATATGAAATTTGCTGATTATCAGCAGATTCGTTTTAACCAGGAGAAGTCATACTGGAATAACCTGCAAACGCCGTTTCGCATTCAGTTCTATCATCAGGGCATGTATTTCGATACGCCAGTGAGAATCAATGAAGTGACGGCCACTGAGGTTAACGAGATCGCCTATTCACCGGAATATTTTAATTTCGGTACGGTGAATCACGATGCAGAGACCGTGAAGAATCTCGGTTTTGCAGGCTTCAAAATCCTGTATCCCATCAACAAGCTTGGCAAGGATGACGAAATTGTCAGCATGTTGGGTGCCAGCTATTTCCGTGTGATCGGTAAAGGGCAGACTTACGGCCTTTCTGCGCGCGGTCTGGCGATTGACACGGCATTGCCCTCTGGGGAAGAGTTCCCACGCTTCTGCGAGTTTTGGATCGAACGTCCAAAACCCAATGACAAGCACCTGCTGGTATACGCGCTGCTCGATTCACCGCGTGCTACGGGCGCATACCGTTTCGTCATTTATCCAGGACGCGACAGCGTGGTTGATGTTCAGGCTAAAGTGTTCCTGCGCGCTCGCGTCGGTAAACTGGGGCTGGCACCGCTAACCAGTATGTTCCTTTTTGGGCCGAATCAGCCTTCTCCCACCTTGAACTACCGTGGGGCGTTGCATGACTCTAACGGTTTATCTATCCACGCGGGCAACGGTGAGTGGATTTGGCGTCCGCTGAATAACCCGAAACACCTGTCTGTCAGCACCTATTCGATTGAAAACCCGAAAGGCTTCGGTTTGCTGCAACGTGGGCGTGACTTCTCCAGCTATGAAGATCTGGATGACCGTTACGATCTGCGTCCTAGCGGCTGGGTTGAAACCAAGGGCGAGTGGGATAAAGGGAAAGTCGAACTGGTGGAAATTCCGACCGCCGATGAAACCAACGATAACATCGTTGCTTTCTGGACGCCGGAAGCGCTACCTGAAATTGGCAAGCCGCTGGAAGTGGGCTATCGCCTGCACTTCACGCGTGACGAAGAACAATTGCATTCACCTGAATTGGCCTACGTTCAGCGCACCATGCGTTCTACCGGGGATGTGAAACAGTCTAACCTGATTCGCCAACCGGATGGCACCGTTGCGTTCCTGGTCGATTTTGCCGGACCGATGATGAAAGAGATGGAAGAAGTGACGCCTGTGTCCTCTCAAGTCAGCATCGGCGACAACGGTGAAATCGTTGAGAACAATGTTCGCTATAATCCGGTAACGCGCGGCTGGCGTTTAACACTGCGTCTGCGTGTGAAAGATCCTAAACAGCCAACCGAGCTGCGCGCTGCGTTGGTGAACGGCGAAACGCTGTTATCGGAAACCTGGAGCTATCAGCTACCTGCCAATGAATAAGTTAATCTCGAGCCCTGATTATATCGGGAAATTGCCTCTGTCCGCGCAAGCGGCGGAGGCGTTGCAGCATGCGTTGCCTCATGCAGAGAGTGAAAGTCTCTCTGCAATACATCGGGCTCTGGCGCAGGGGGAATCCCCTGCGACGCTGCTGACGGAAGACGATTCGCCGCTGCAATCTGTCAAGGCGCGTCTGGATGCCGCCTGGCCCGATACGGCAACGGCGGTTAAACCGGTGATTGTTGATAAAGAAGGGCGTGCCGCATTACAGGCGATGCCCACGATCAAACGTGCGTCGATGTTTCCTGACATGTGGCGCACCAACCCGCTGGTACGCTGGTGGGAAAGTATGCTCGGGCGCTCCCCGGCGCCGAGTCGTCCTCATGCCAGCCCGGAAGAGAAGATTGCCGAGAACCGCTGGAGAATGGTGGGGACGCTGCGCCGTTATACCCTGCTTATCTTGACGTTGTTCCAAACGGCAATCGCCACCTGGTACATGAAAACCATTTTGCCTTATCAGGGATGGGCGCTGATCGATCCGTTCGCTATGGTGAATCAGCCTTTCCTGCGCTCCTTTATGCAGGTTCTGCCTTATATCCTGCAAAGTGGCATTCTGGTGCTGTTTGCCGTGCTGTTCTGTTGGGTCTCTGCCGGTTTTTGGACTGCGCTGATGGGCTTTTTACAACTGCTGATCGGCAAGGACAAATACAGTATCTCGTCAACGACGGTAGGGGATGAGCCACTCAACCCCGAGCACAGAACGGCGTTGATCATGCCTATCTGTAACGAAGACGTTGAGCGCGTGTTCGCTGGATTACGGGCGACCTACGAATCTGTGGCAGCGACTGGACAGCTCGATCACTTCGATCTGTATGTGTTGAGTGACAGTAACGACCCGGACAAATGCGTTGCAGAGCAGAAAGCCTGGATGGACCTGTGCCGTGAAGTGGATGGGTTTGGCCGTATCTTCTATCGCCGCCGCCGCCGTCGCGTGAAACGTAAGAGCGGTAATATCGATGATTTCTGCCGTCGTTGGGGCAGCCAATACAGCTACATGGTGATATTGGATGCCGACAGCGTGATGAGTGGCGAATGTCTGACGCAACTGGTGCGTCTGATGGAAGCCAACCCCAATGCCGGGATTATCCAGTCTTCTCCAAAAGCGTCCGGGATGGATACCTTGTATGCACGCTTCCAGCAATTTGCCACACGTGTGTACGGGCCGTTGTTCACCGCTGGTCTGCACTTCTGGCAACTGGGTGAGTCGCACTATTGGGGCCATAACGCCATCATCCGCGTGAAGCCGTTTATCGAGCACTGCGCGCTGGCACCGTTGCCCGGTGAAGGTTCTTTTGCGGGTGCGATTTTGTCCCATGACTTTGTTGAAGCGGCACTGATGCGCCGTGCGGGCTGGGGGGTATGGATCGCCTACGATCTGCCCGGCTCTTATGAGGAACTGCCACCTAACCTGCTTGATGAACTTAAGCGCGATCGCCGCTGGTGCCACGGCAACCTGATGAATTTCCGGTTGTTCCTGGTGAAAGGGATGCACCCGGTACACCGTGCCGTGTTCCTGACCGGGGTGATGTCTTATCTTTCCGCACCGCTGTGGTTTATGTTCCTGGCGCTGTCAACCGCACTGCAAGTGGTGCATACGCTGATGGAGCCGCAATATTTCCTCCAACCGCGTCAGCTCTTCCCCGTGTGGCCACAGTGGCGTCCTGAATTGGCGATAGCCTTGTTCTCGACCACATTGGTGCTGCTGTTCCTACCAAAATTGCTGAGTGTGATTCTGGTATGGGCAAAGGGGGCGAAACCTTACGGCGGTGCCGTGCGCGTTTTCCTGTCGTTACTGCTTGAGATGCTGTTTTCGGTATTGCTGGCCCCAGTGCGTATGCTGTTCCATACCGTTTTCGTGGTCAGTGCCTTCTTCGGCTGGTCCGTGCAATGGAAATCGCCGCAGCGTGATGATGATGCCACACCGTGGAGCGAAGCCTTTGCTCGTCATGGCTCGCAATTGGTGTTGGGGCTGGTGTGGGCCATTGGTATGGCCTGGCTGGATTTGCGTTTCCTGTGGTGGCTGTCGCCGATTGTTTTCTCGTTGATCCTGTCGCCATTCGTGTCGGTGATTTCAAGCCGTGCCTCGATTGGGCTGGCATGCAAGCGTGCTAATCTCCTGTTGATTCCGGAAGAGTACGAGCCGCCGCGCGAGCTGGTGGCGACGGACACCTATTTCCGTGCCAACCGTGCGCGTAAATTGGAAAACGGTTTCGTGCAGGCGGTCTTTGATCCTTCGCTCAATGCGTTGGCGAGTGCAATGGCAACTGCGCGCCATGGCTTTAGCCGTGCGGTTGAGCAGGGCCGGGCCCAGCGCGTGGCTGATGCGTTGAAACAGGATCTGGATGCGCTAAGCGACAATCAGCGTCTGGTGCTGCTGAGCGATCCGGTGACGATTTCCCGTTTACACTATGCGGTGTGGCACGATCCGCAGCAGTTTGCCACATGGCATCAGCGCTACCACGCACTGGAGTCCTGACGGTTTTACCGTAACGGTGTATTTCATCCATAAAAAACAGCGGCATAGCCGCTGTTTTTTTATTGCACTGCCAGAACGTCCGGCGATTTAATACAGAGCAGGTTCGCCTTCCGGACGCGTTTTAAAGCGGCGGTGTAACCACATATACTGATCGGGTGCCAGCAGCACATTTTGTTCTACCAGCGCGTTCATCCAGGCGGCTGTTGTGGCTTCATCATCTAACGGTACGCTGAGTTCGGCAGGCTGGATGATCAATTCATAGCCTTTCCCCTCCTCGCGCCGCCGAGGGACAAATGGCACAATGGCCGGTTTGGCCACTTTTGCCAACAAATAACTCCCGCTGGTGGTTGCAGAACTCTCCATAGCAAAGAAGGGAACAAACACGCTGCTGCGCGGGCCATAGTCATGATCGGGGGCATACCAAATAATCTCCCCCTGCTTGAGCGCACGGATCATGCCCTTGAGATCTTTGCGATCCAACATGGTCTTATTTGAGCGCATGCGGCCCCAGGTTTGCAACCAGTCAATCAGTTTGTTGTCATTGGGCCGATAAACGCCGATCCCAGGGTTATGCATGCCGAAAATACGTGCCCCCAGTTCCAGCGTAAGAAAATGTAATCCAATCAACAATACGCCACGTTTTTCTGCACGCAGTGGTTGTATATTCTCAAGGCCAGTGACGGTAAACCAGCGGGCGATGCGCCAGTCGGGCCAAAACCAGGCCATGCCGGTTTCTAACAGCCCCATGCCCACGGATTCAAAGTTTTTACGCACCAACGCGGCACGCGCTTGTTTTGTCATCTCTGGAAAACAAAGTTCCAGATTGCGTTCTGCAATGTGCACGCGGTGCTTCATAACGCGCATGGCGATACGGCCTAGCGCTGTGCCGAGACGATAAATAACCGGGTAAGGCAGTAACACGACAAGATAGAGTATGGCGATCCCTAGCCAGGTCAACCAGTAACGAGGGTGTAACAATGAACGAGTGAATGATGGGAGTTGTGTCATGAGTTCCAGTATCAAAAAATGCAGGCGCAGTCATCCGCGCTTGTCGTTAAAAGAAATCAGTCACACCAAGTGATAGTGTCTAATGTGGTGCGGTGCATCAGCTATCGTAATGATGCGGGAAAGCGTTCCGGCACAGGAAGGCTAACCCGGCGTAAGGCAATGTGGAATACTCCAAAAATCAATATCCGCCTTTTATCTTAGCATCGACGAATTATGATGTTTAACCTTTGGTGGGATGTCTGTGCAGAAGAGACCCCTCCCGTTTGCGCCAGGGAGGGGGGAATTGCTTAATGTTGAAACAGATTTTTAATATGATGCGGTTCACTATGCCAGAATTGCGGCGGCGTTGATACTTGCGCGCCCAGTCGTGCGGCGGCGTGCCATGGCCAACGCGGGTTATAGAGCACGGCGCGCGCAATGCCGATAGCATCCGCCTGACCCGTTGCCAAAATGCCTTCAGCCTGCTCGGCTTCTGTGATAAGGCCAACCGCGATGGTGGTGATCCCCACCTCACGCTTGATGCGCTCAGCATAGGAGACCTGATAACTGGGACCTGGCTGGATACGCTGTGCCGGAGAGAGCCCGCCGCTTGAGACATGCATAAAATCGCAGCCAGCGGCATGCAGTGCATGGCTAAGCGCTACAGACTGCTCGAGATCCCACCCTCCTTCTACACCATCGGTGGCAGAAATGCGCACGCCAACAGCCTTGTGGGCGGGAACAACCTCACGCACTGCGCGAAACACCTCAAGTACCAGACGCATGCGGTTATTCAAATCCCCGCCGTAGCGATCGTCACGGACATTCGACAACGGAGACAGAAATTGATGCAGCAAATAGCCGTGTGCGGCATGAATTTCGAACACATCAAACCCGATACGATCGGCGCGTTGAGCGGCATTGGCAAAAGCAGTGACGACATCCGCAATCTGCTGCGTCGTCATCGCCGTTGGTGAAGATTCATTGTCATCATAAGGCAGGGCTGAAGGGGCAACAGGCTGCCAGCCTCCTTGCTGTTCGCTCACGCGAGCCCGTTCTTGCCACGGTACTGCGGTGGATGCTTTGCGTCCGGCGTGGCCCAGCTGAATGCCAAGCGGCATAGCGGAGTACGTCTTAACGGCATTGACCGTCGTGGCGAGCGTCTGCTCGGTTTCATCATTCCACAGACCCAGATCCTGAGGAGATATACGGCCTTCAGGCACAACGGCTGTCGCTTCAATGATCAGCAACCCGGCACCTGAGTGGGACAGGTTACCTAAATGCATGGTATGCCAGGGGGTAGCCAGACCGTTCTGGGCCGCATACTGACACATGGGGGCAATGATAATGCGGTTGGGCAGTGTGACGGGGCCTAGCGCGAGTGGGGTAAATAGCCGACTCATGGTGGTTTCCTTATCCAAGAAAAAACGAATAAACCATCATACGCCGAGATATTTTTGCTGTGTCGACGATTTTCTCCATGCCGCACGAATTCCTCCTGTGGCGTAATTGCCGCGAGCGGCTATAATCCCGCGCGTTACACACATGTCGCCGTAACGTTATAATCTGGTTAACCCTTGCTGAAGACAGGAACGTACACCATGCCAGTGTTACACAACCGTGTTTCCAATGAGGAACTGAAAGCGCGTATGCTCGCGGAAACCGAGCCTCGCACCACAGTTTCCTTTTACAAATATTTTGCGCTTGATGATGCACAAGCGTTTCGCGATAACCTTTACGTGCAATTTCTGCAATGTCAGGTATTTGGCCGTGTCTATGTGGCAGCTGAAGGCATTAATGCGCAGGTGAGCGTGCCTGCCAGTCGCTTCGACGACTTTAAGGCGGCGCTGTACAGCGCGCATCCGGCATTGGACAGTATCCGGCTGAATGTGGCACTGGATGATGACGGAAAATCCTTTTGGGTACTGCGCATGAAAGTTCGCGATCGTATTGTTGCGGATGGCATCGACGATCCGACCTTTAATCCCAGCGATGTTGGTACCTACCTGAAAGCCGAAGCGGTTAACGCCATGGCGGACGATCCGGACACGCTGTTTGTCGATATGCGTAATCATTATGAATATGAAGTGGGGCATTTTGAAAATGCGCTTGAAATACCTTCCGATACTTTCCGCGAGCAATTGCCGATGGCCGCAGAAATGCTGGCTGATGCGCGGGAAAAAAATATCGTGATGTATTGCACCGGCGGCATTCGCTGTGAAAAGGCCAGCGCCTATATGCGCCATCAGGGCTTCAAGAACGTTTACCATGTGGAAGGTGGCATCATTGAATATACCCGTCAGGCCAAGGCCCAGGGCCTACCGGTAAAATTCATCGGTAAAAACTTTGTCTTCGATGAGCGCATGGGAGAACGCATCACCGACGATGTTATCGCCCACTGCCATCAATGTGGTGAACCGTGCGATACCCACACCAACTGCCGCAATGCAGGGTGTCACTTATTGTTTATTCAGTGCCCCCGCTGTCAGGTGGCCTATCAGGGCTGTTGTAGCGATGCCTGTCAGAGCGAGTTGGAGTTACCGCTGGAAGAGCAGCGTGAGCGGCGTCGCGGACGTGAAACCAGCATGAAGATTTTTAATAAATCACGCGATCGACTCAGAGGGGCGTTGCATATCCCGGCACCTGATGAAAACGGCAGCAGTGAGCAGTGACAGAGTATTCATGGGGCGCGGTTAATTGGGAAACTTAAGCGCGCTGAATATGACGACACCGCCATCAGGCGGTGTCGTCAAGGGATCATCGGTTACTGTGAAATCGGTAGACTAGTGTTTAAGTAAATCTTGTGGCTGAAAATCTGTCGACTCAATTTTAGCAATACCCGCTTCAAGAATATAAATAAGTTGCCTTGCTACATCGGTAGTAAGCCATAAGGTTCGGCCTACATTTGCCTCTGCGGGAGCCTGGTCTGGGGTGGTTAAATAATGCAAACGGATCATCATGGCGTCATAACTGTCAACGGTGCTGATATCCCATCCTACAAGAGGATGTGTCTGAATAACTTCATTTTTTCTGTCCATACATACCCCTTATTGACTAGTTACTAACATGAGTGACTAACGAGGCTAGGGCGGCTCCTTATTGACAAGAGCAACTTAAGTATACTGTGACTTTTGTACAGCAGGTGAGTTATTTCGACTCTTTTTGCAAAGAAAAATTTCTGAATATGATATCCCCAAATTTCAATGGGATATCAGTCAGGCGGGCACAAAACAGGTTATTCGGCACTGATACCGGCATGCTTTTCAAACACGGCAATAAGCAACGCCAGATGTTTTTTGGTCTGTTCTGCGCGGTGTTCGTTGTGCGATTCCAGTTTCAAATTATGTAGTAGCGGCAGCTGTGCCGTTCTTTCATCCAATGCAAATGCCAGGGAGGAAAACGCCAGTTCCAACGCATCAATCTTGTGCTGCTGGTCGTTAAACAGCGGGATGAAAATTATGGCATTTAGATTCAGAGAGTTACAAGCAATCGATCGAAATTACTCGAAATTCAGTCGAAATTATTCAATCTCAGCCCACTCTGCCCCTCTTACATCGCGATACTTATCGGTCATCTCTGAGGACTTATGTCCTAGCAGTTTTTGCGCATAATCCCTCCCTTTCTCATCAGTGTAGAGACGCGCTGCAAGGCTCCTGATTTCGTGAAATGAAGGAGCTTTTCCTTGCCACGTTAGTCCTGATAATCGACGTGCTTTCAAAAATGCTCTGGAAATCGTGTCCTGAGAAAATTGCTCGTGTTTGGCATCTGCGACAAGATGCGCTCCACCGTTGTTTAATGCCCTAAACTGGTTTAATACATCAGAAAGGCATAAGTTGAGGCAGTCGATGCGGATTGTCTCGGAGAAGGCAAGCATCATGCCTGTTTTCGCCTGCTTGATGTAAAGGCGTCCGTCTTTGAAATCCTCCCAGCGTAGCGCCTGTATATCACCTAAGCGTTGACCTGTTAGTAGAGCAAGGTCGAGGCAAGGGCCAACCCATGCGGGTAATGTATCCGCCGCTTTGCGGATGTCCTTCCAGTTGTCCAAAGTTATACGCTCACGTTGAATTTCCACTCGATGGTTACGCGTAACCTCGGCTGGATTGCTTTTGAGCAGCCCCTCGGCAATCGCTTCACGAAACAGGTCAAGTAGCAATGTCCTGATGCGGTTCGCCATGGTTACTTTCCCTGCTTTTACCCACTGATTCAGGAACGAGGCAATGTCTTTGGTTTCTACTTTCTGAAGAACAAATTCGCCTAAATGGGCGTTAACTGCTTTCAGGTATTTATTGTACTCGCCCATCGTTTTCGGTTTGAGTTTCCGGCCTTCGAGTACCGTCAGATAACGCTCAGTCCATTCACTCACTGTAGTCACCTGTGTGCCGTTGATGCGGTCAACGAGCGGTGATTGTTTTGATGAGCCATAAATCGCCATATTGGCTGCGATGGCTTGCGTAATGGCCTCCTGTCGATGGCGGCCCAGGCCATACTCTTTTCCGGTGCGCGGGTCACGGTAGCAAAAATAGCCGCCATTACGCGGTTGCAGGTTTGGCGGCAAGTCGCGGTTCTTATGGCTTCTCCGGCGTGCCATGTCTTATCCTCGATAACAGGGCGGGATGAAGGTAACCTGATGAGCTAAGATTTTTATTCTGGGTGAGCTTGCAGGTGTTTTCCTCAACCAGATACTCGCGCCCATCTCGTATCGGTGCGGGAAAAATCATTCCGTTCCTGACCAATCGCCTGACGGTTTCCATACAACGCGGGCGGGGTTGCCGCCGATTCCACTCGGATAAGGTGATGTATGCCATAATTGACCTCTGCTAAAATCAGGCCGCTGAGCCGTTCGTCATGACGGCGAGCGGGTGGGGGAATGACCAATCGAAGAAATGCGGTGGTGAACGTTTCACACAGGGTGTGCAGTGATGCAGGTGATTTCAGGCTGTAACAGTCTTGATTAAGGTGCTGGGGCAGGTCGTAGAGGTTTGCGTTGCTGCTCGAGGATATCGATAAGCCTTCTGTATCCGTTTCTCAGCC
>NZ_JBPETA010000110.1:0-10696 GCF_051710365.1 Symbiopectobacterium sp.
GAAAACTTCTTTGCCCGACTGAAGCAGTATCGCGCTATTGCCACTCGTTACGACAAGACCGCTATTAACTTTCTGGGCGCTATCCATCTGGCAGCTTCCATCGTCTGGCTTATTTGATGACAGGCCCAGTGTCATCGGAAAAATGAAAGAACGATTAATAACGTTATCGGGAACGTTTGCATTTTTGGTTTTTCTGAAGGGACTGTCAAGAGCGATTTGCTGTAAAGATTTTTGTCTAATGATAGTGTGTTTTCATTTTATGTGATTAAAATCAATTATTTGTTTGTTTTTATCTCGTTCGGAAAACCGTGTGTAACGCCTGGGATGATGTGATAAATGTGATCTGGCTCAACCGTAGAGGCACGGATGCGCCAGCGTTATCGGTTAATAGTGTGGCGGTGGCGTTTCTTCGGACTGCGAGGCGAGAAGAGAAGGGGACGTTGCTTTTAATTTTTCCACCAACAGGCACAGGTGTTCACGAATTTTCGCCATTTCCAATTCATGCTGGACCACCGTTTGGTTCAACTCATCAATGGTGAGCTCCTGAAAAGCCAGCTTGCTTTCAAGCATTTCAATACGTTGCTCGAGTTGCGTATGGGGCATTACGATTCCTCTGTATTTTGTCGTATCTAGCCGAATATTCGGAACCTCCGGACATCGACGAGGTCGGAAAATGGGCCTATGAATAATTCAGGGAATTTTATCAAAGGATTGTTGTGTGTGTCGTTGTGTTGTCTCGATACCCACAGTTATAGTAGTCGCGCATTTACGATTAATGTTTCTGGAGCCTGTCGTTCCAGACCGGGAGATGATAGATGAGATCACTATTTAAAGTAACGCTGTTAGCGACGACGATGGCACTGACGCTGAATGCTGACCTGGTAATGGCAGCAGATGCGGCCCCAGCGGCAAAATTCAAGAGCGATGAGGATGCCGCCGCTTATGCGCTGGGTGCTTCCTTGGGGCGTTACATGGATAACTCCATGAAAGAGCAAGAAAAACTGGGCATTACCTTAAATAAAGACCAGTTGATTGCTGGCGTTCAGGACGCGTTCGCTGACAAGAGCAAGCTGAGCGACGAAGAGATTGGGAAGACCCTGCAAGGTTTCGAAACGCGCGTGAAAACCGCAGCAGAAGCGAAAATGAAGCAGGATGCTAAAGAAAGCGCTGAAAAAGGCACTAAATTCCGTGATGCATTTGCCAAAGAAAAAGGCGTGAAGAAAACGGAATCTGGCCTGCTGTATCAGGTAGAGAAAGAGGGTACGGGTGCAGCGCCGAAAGAGAGCGATACCGTAGTGGTTAACTACAAAGGTACGCTGGTTGACGGTAGCGAGTTTGATAACTCTTACAAACGTGGCGAACCGCTCTCCTTCCGTCTTGACGGTGTTATCCCTGGTTGGACTGAAGGGCTGAAGCAGGTTAAAAAAGGCGGGAAAATCAAACTGGTTATTCCGCCAGAGTTAGCTTACGGCGAAAATGGCGTTCCGGGTATTCCGGCGAACTCTACGCTGGTGTTTGAAGTGGAACTGCTGGATATCAAGGCCGACGCTGATGCCAAACCGGCCGCTAAAGCAGAAAAACCTGCTGCCAAGAAAAGCGCTAAATAACTCGCGCTAGCGTTGTAGCAGATTCAGCCGTGGGGTAACCCACGGCTTTTTTTATGGTATGGCGTCACGTCAGGAAAGCAGCGGCGGGAAGGTGACCTCCACCAGCGTGCCATTGCCCTCACGCAGGTTGCTGAGCGTCAATGCGCCATGGTGCAGTTGCGCCACGCGGGTGACAATACTCAACCCTAGCCCGATGCCGCCGTAGCGCGTGTCCATGCGGACAAACGCCTTACTCAATTCGCCGACTTTGCTTTCATCAATGCCAGGCCTTTGGTCACGCACCTGCAAGGTGATTTCCGGGTCGGCGGTAAGCCGGACGGTGATAGTGCTCTCTGGGGGACTGTAACGGTGAGCGTTTTCGATCAAATTACGCAGCAGCAGTTGCAGTAACGTGGCATCGCCCTGTATCGCCACCTCTTCCTCGCTGATTTGCCAGTCGATGCGCTGGTTGCGCTGACTGGCCATCTCTTCCACCGCATCCTGTATGGGGACAATCACATCCTGAGCCAGCGAAACCTGTTGGTAGTGGCCGGAGGAAAACGCCACGGCGGCGCGCGCCAACTGAAGCAGTTGTTCAACGGTTTGTGTCATGGTATCGATGCGTGCAATCAGTGGTTGGAAATCGATCCCGTGACGTTGCTGCTGGAGTTCCAGGTGTAGTCGTATTCCTGCCAGCGGGGTCCGTAGTTCGTGCGCGACGTCAGCGGTAAATTGGCGCTCTCGTTCCAGCGTTTCATTCAGGCGCACGAAAAGTTGGTTCATGGAGCGTGTCACGGCGGCGATCTCTTCCACCTGCTGATAATCAGCGATAGGTTCCAGATTTTCCGCACTGCGGTTGCCTAATTCCGCTGCGAGGCGCGACAGTGGCCGCGTAATCCAGTTCACGGCCTGAATAGAAAGAAACAGGGAAGCCAGCACCATTACCAGACTGGGTATGCTGAGTGAGGCGATAGATTCGCGTATTTCCTTGGCGATATGCTCGTTGCGCGCGTGTTCACTCAGCGTTTTGTCCACCAGAAACTTGCTCTGTTCCTTACTTTCATGCCATAGCCAGGCGACGCTGATGAGCTGACACGTCAACAAAATACATCCCAGCGCGATGATAAGCCGCCAGCGCATGCTGGCCGCAGGGGGAGAAATCGAGCTGAAAATGCGTTTCATGCGTCATCCTCGGTAGTGAACAGGTAGCCGAAGCCGCGCAAGGTACGGATGCGCGCTTTGCCGATTTTCTGTCGTAAATGATGGACGTGAACTTCAAGTAAGTTTGAGGCGGGATCGTCATTCCAACTGTAAATATCCTGATGCAGCAGTTCGCGGTGAACGGGCTGCCCGGCTTTCAATACCAGCCTTGCGAGAATCGCAAACTCTTTGGGAGTCAGAATAACCGATTCTTGCTTCAGGCTCACCTGCTGAGTCGTGAGATCAAGGCAAAGATCGCCCACCACAACCAGATTGTCGCTTGCGCCTTGGTGGCGGCGGATCAGGGCTCTGACCCGTGCCAGCAACTCCGTCAGCGCAAACGGCTTAACCAGGTAGTCATCGGCTCCGGAATCCAGCCCGCTGACGCGATCGTCGATGGTATCGCGGGCGGTCAGGATCAACACCGGCATATGCTGGTGCTGTTTGCGCCAGCGTGCCAGCAGTTGCAAGCCATCGCCATCCGGTAGCCCGAGATCCAGAACCACCAGACTGTATGGCGCACTGTTTAACAGTGCATCCGCCTGTTTGGCTCCGCCCGCGCAGTCGCAGGCGTACCCTTCCTGGCTGAGTGCCAGTAACAATCCTTCTTGCAGTAAGGCATCATCTTCTACAATCAACAATCTCATGCAGTGCGATCCCGACATCCCTTGAGGATATCCCATTCAGGCTGATATTCGTTGGTAGTAACATTAAGCATTCCCAGTATGGTGTGAAACAGATTGTCTTGCGAATAACTTTGTGTTTGCGCGCGTTGTCGCAAACATGTCTCTTGCACGGCAAATTGTTGCTGGTAGTCATGCGACAACCACATCAACATCGGGATATGCGTTTGTTGTGAAGGGGCGACGGCATAGGGCATGCTGTGTAAATAAACACCGTCTTCCCCCAATGATCCTCCATGGTCGGAGAGATAAACCAATGCGGTGTTGAACTTATCCTGATGGTGTTTCAGCAGCTCTATAGCGTTGTTTAACGTGTTATCCAAATAAAGTAGCGTGTTGTCATAGGTGTTGGTTAGCGCATCTCGGGAACAGTTCTGAATCTGGTTGGTGTCACAGGTCGGTGTGAAGTGTTTGAACGCTTCAGGATAACGTCTGTAATAGGCGGGCCCGTGGCTGCCAATCATGTGCAGCACAATAATGGCGTCGCTGTTCAGTTGATTGATATGGTCTTCCACGCCGGTAAACAGCGCTTCATCGTAGCATTCTCCGCCGCTGCATAAGCCCGGTGCTGCAATGCTGGGAATATCTTTGTTGGGAACCCGATTGCAGACGCCCTTGCATCCGCCGTCATTTTCCTGCCACAGCACATTGATGCCGGCGCGTTGAACAATATCCAGCAGCCCTTCCTGATGGCTGGCCAGTGCGGCATCGTATTGCGTGCGTGGCATGTTAGAGAACATGCAGGGCACCGAAACGCCGGTTGAAGTGCCACACGACTGGGTATGGGGAAAAAAGTAGATCACGTTGGCCTTTTTCAACTGCGGGTTAGTCTCTTTGCCGTATCCCCCCAGAGAGAAGTTTTCCGCGCGGGCGGTTTCTCCTACCACCAAAATGATCAGGTTTTTCTTACCATTAGCATTGGCAGGATGGGGGCCTTGATGTGCATCCAGGCCGATTTGCACTAACGGCTGGTTAGCCAGCGCCCGATGCTTAACGTAGGAAAGATTGGCGGCGATCACGTTGCTGGGGGTAATAGATTTCACCAACTCCTTGTTATTTCGCATTAATGACGCGTAATCTTTGTAAAATAGCGCTGCGACGAGCAATATTGTCAGCAGTGACAGTGCGATAATCAAAAAGCGCTGACCGATACTGATCGCGGTTAATGCCGTCGGTTTTATTTTTACCCACAACGCGAACCCGGCAGGCAAGACCCCGACGAGCAATACCCAGAGAGCCAGTTGCGGCGTAAACAGATCGACAGATTCCGACACGTTGGTTTCCATCACATTCTGTATCATGGTGCGATCGATAATAATGCTGTAGTTCAGCATGAAATATTGCACTGAAGCGCCCGCGATCAGCAGCGCAGCAATCGCACATTGACGCAGATAGGGAATGGCGAACAGGGTAAAGACGATATTCAGTACGGCGAAGATCACCAACGGCATGCTCAGGAAAAAAGGCAGCGTTGTACGCTGGCTGAAATCCAGCAGGTGCAGCGTTTGACTATAGTAGGCAACGTTTTGCACCAGCGTGATAAAGGCGGAGAAAAACAGCACGTAGCCGATGCTTGTCCACTCTGGGCGCGAAAGGGTAAAACGAATTTTCATGGCTATCTCAATGAATAAAGACAAAATGAGTGATAGCGCGTGACGGTAAGATATTAAAATTAAGCCAACCTTAAGACGGCGTTCAGATGTCGTGTAAAAGGGGGGTAGAACCGTGAAATGCGGGGACGGGAGAAGGGACATTTGGTAGACTTAGTGTCCTGTCGATGGTGAGTGCCTAAACGTTTAAGGCAATTAAATAGATGATGTCGAGGATGGTGTTAGCCATGTCAAATTCGCTTGTGTCTGGCGAATCAAATGAAATTGATTTGCTTGAGGAACGGCCGTTTAACCCGACGGACCATGAGATCCTGAAATCTTACGAGGCGGTGGTAGACGGTCTGGCGATGCTGATCGGTGAACACTGTGAAATCGTGTTGCACGCGCTAGAAGATCTTAAATGCTCTGCGGTGCGCATTGCCAACGGCGAACACACCGGGCGTAAAATCGGTTCGCCGATTACCGATCTGGCGTTGCGTATGCTGCATGATATGGCGGGAGAAGACAGTAGCGTATCCAAAGCGTACTTCACTCGAGCCAAAAGCGGTGTGCTGATGAAATCGGTCACTATCGCCATTCGTAACCGCGAGCAGCGTGTGATCGGCCTGCTGTGTATCAACATGAACCTTGATGTGCCTTTTTCCCAGATTGTGCAGACATTTATTCCGCCGGAAACCCATGAAGTGGCCTCCTCGGTGAACTTTGCTTCCTCCGTGGACGATCTTGTTGCGCAGACGCTTGAGTTCTCTATTGAAGAGGTGAACGCGGATCGCAACGTTTCTAACAATGCCAAGAACCGGCAAATTGTGCTGAACCTCTATGAAAAGGGTATTTTCGATATCAAGGACGCGATCAATCAGGTGGCGGATCGCCTGAATATTTCCAAGCACACCGTTTACCTCTACATTCGCCAGTTTAAAAACGGTGATTTCAGCGGGCACGACCGCTAATGTTGCGTTATTGCCTCTTGGTGACAGGCCCGGCATACGGTACGCAGCAGGCGAGTAGCGCGCTGCTGTTTGCCCGGGCGTTGATTGCACAAGGGCACAGCCTGGAAAGCGTGTTTTTTTATCGGGAAGGGGTGCTGAACGCCAGTCAACTGACGTCCCCTGCCAATGACGAGTTCGATTTGACGCGTGCGTGGCAGCAGTTGGGGGCAATGCACCAGGTGGCGCTGAATGTTTGCGTGGCCGCCGCACTGCGTCGCGGCATCACGGACGGTGGACAGGCAAGGCTGCTCGAACTGTCGGCCTCTAATCTGCAACCGGGTTTTTCACTGAGCGGGTTAGGTGAACTGGCTCAGTCCGTGTTGACGTGCGATCGCGTCGTACAGTTTTAAGGAGCGATAATGAAACGCATCGCTTTTTTGTTTACCCATGCTCCGCACGGCGACGCGTCAGGGCGAGAAGGGCTAGATGCCTTATTGGCCACCTCCGCGTTGAGCGATGATATCGGCGTGTTTTTTATCGGTGACGGTGTGCTACAGCTGTTGCCCGGCCAGCAACCTGACATCATTCTGATGCGTAACTACATTGCCACGTTTGGCGTGTTACCGCTGTACGATATCGAGCGCTGCTATCTGTGTGCGGCGTCAGCCGATCAGCGCGGCCTGAAGGCGGATACGGCATGGGTGATTGACGTTGAACGGCTCGCGCCGGATGCCCTGCGTGCAACGCTTGCCGACTATGACACTGTCCTTACGTTTTAATTTGAGAGTGTTACGCTTATGCAGTCTGTGACCCCACCTCTGAAAACGCGCTTGCACACGCTTTCCCGTTCGCCCTATCACACCGATATCGACGCTATGTTGCGTTGCGTGTTGCCACAGGATGCGCTGCTGCTGCTGCAAGACGGCGTGATTGCCGCATTGGGGCAGGGGAACGTGGTGGCACGCCTGCTGGCATTGGGCATTCCTGTCTACGCGTTGCAGGAAGATGTCAATGCCCGTGGGTTGGCAGAACAAATATCAACCAGTATTCTGCTGGTCGACTATACTGAATTTGTCCGGCTGACCGCCCAACACGCTGTGCAACTGGCGTGGTGATGCTGAAATTTTGACTATTTCTTGACTTCTTCCACTGTCAGCCCTAAAATCCTGCGTCCCCATATTTTACTCTGTAATATATGGGGCGATTTATCACGTGTTTACGAAGCGAAAAAAACCAGGAGTTTTTAATGGCAACAATTAACCAGCTGGTTCGCAAACCGCGCTCTCTGAAGGTTGCAAAAAGCAACGTTCCTGCGCTGGAAGCGTGCCCGCAAAAACGTGGTGTATGTACTCGTGTATATACCACCACTCCGAAAAAACCAAACTCCGCACTGCGTAAAGTATGCCGTGTGCGTTTGACTAACGGTTTTGAAGTGACTTCCTACATCGGTGGTGAAGGTCACAACCTGCAGGAGCACTCCGTGATCCTGATCCGTGGCGGTCGTGTTAAAGACCTCCCGGGTGTGCGTTACCACACCGTACGTGGTGCACTGGACTGTTCTGGTGTTAAAGATCGTAAGCAGAGCCGTTCCAAGTACGGCGTTAAGCGTCCCAAGGCTTAATGGTTCTCCGTTAAGTAAGGCCAAACGTTTTAACTTAAATGTCAAACTAAACTCGTAGAGTTTTGGACAATCCTGAATTAACAACGGAGTATTTCCATGCCACGTCGTCGCGTCATTGGTCAACGTAAAATTCTGCCGGATCCTAAGTTCGGATCTGAATTACTGGCCAAATTTGTAAACATTCTGATGGTAGACGGTAAAAAATCTACCGCAGAAGCAATCGTCTATACCGCGCTGGAAACCCTGGCACAGCGTTCTGGTAAAAACGAACTGGAAGCTTTCGAAGTCGCTCTGGACAACGTTCGTCCGACTGTCGAAGTTAAGTCCCGCCGTGTAGGTGGTTCAACTTACCAGGTTCCAGTTGAAGTCCGTCCGGTCCGTCGTAATGCTTTGGCTATGCGTTGGATCGTTGAAGCTGCTCGTAAACGCGGTGATAAATCGATGGCTTTGCGCCTGGCGAACGAACTTTCTGATGCAGCAGACAACAAAGGTACTGCTGTTAAGAAACGTGAAGACGTTCACCGCATGGCCGAAGCCAACAAGGCGTTCGCTCACTACCGCTGGTAATTCCCGCGGGCTAACTAGGCGGGCGTGCTTTGCGGCCCGCCCGTTTGTGTTAACTGATGAATTGAACGTCCGAAGATATAGAGGAAACAAATGGCTCGTACAACACCCATTGCACGCTACCGTAATATCGGTATCAGTGCACACATCGACGCCGGTAAAACCACCACGACTGAACGTATTCTGTTCTACACAGGTGTAAACCACAAAATCGGTGAAGTTCACGACGGCGCCGCCACGATGGACTGGATGGAGCAGGAGCAAGAGCGTGGGATTACCATTACCTCCGCTGCGACTACTGCGTTCTGGTCTGGTATGGCAAAGCAGTTTGAGCCGCACCGCGTAAACATCATTGACACCCCGGGACACGTTGACTTCACTATCGAAGTAGAACGTTCCATGCGTGTTCTTGATGGTGCAGTCATGGTTTACTGTGCTGTTGGTGGTGTTCAGCCGCAGTCTGAAACCGTATGGCGTCAGGCTAACAAATACAAAGTTCCGCGCATCGCGTTCGTTAACAAAATGGACCGTATGGGCGCGAACTTCCTGAAGGTCGTTGGTCAGATCAAATCCCGTTTGGGCGCGAACCCGGTTCCGCTGCAATTGGCGATTGGTGCTGAAGAAGGTTTCACCGGTGTTGTTGACCTGGTGAAAATGAAAGCGATCAATTGGAACGAAGCCGACCAAGGTGTCACCTTCGAATACGAAGACATCCCTGCTGATATGCTGGAACTGGCTGACGAATGGCACCAGAACCTGATCGAATCCGCTGCGGAAGCTTCCGAAGAGCTGATGGAGAAATACCTGGGCGGTGAAGAACTGACTGAAGAAGAGATCAAAAAAGCTCTGCGTCAGCGCGTTCTGAACAACGAAATCATCCTGGTTACCTGTGGTTCCGCTTTTAAAAACAAAGGCGTACAGGCGATGCTGGATGCGGTAGTTGATTACCTGCCATCTCCGGTCGATGTACCGGCGATCAACGGTATGCTGGATGACGGTAAAGACACGCCGGCTGAGCGTCACGCAAGTGATGATGAGCCGTTCTCTGCGCTGGCATTCAAAATTGCTACCGACCCGTTTGTAGGTAACCTGACGTTCTTCCGTGTGTACTCCGGTGTGGTTAACTCCGGTGATACCGTGCTGAACTCCGTGAAAGCAGCGCGTGAGCGTTTCGGTCGTATCGTTCAGATGCACGCTAACAAACGTGAAGAGATCAAAGAAGTTCGCGCTGGTGACATCGCGGCAGCCATCGGTCTGAAAGACGTGACCACCGGGGATACCCTGTGCGATCCGGATTCTCCGATCATCCTGGAACGTATGGAGTTCCCGGAGCCGGTTATCTCTATCGCCGTTGAGCCGAAAACCAAAGCTGACCAGGAAAAAATGGGTCTGGCTCTGGGCCGTCTGGCGAAAGAAGACCCGTCCTTCCGCGTATGGACTGACGAAGAATCTAACCAGACCATCATCGCCGGTATGGGTGAGCTGCACCTCGACATCATCGTTGACCGTATGAAACGTGAGTTCAACGTTGAAGCGAACGTCGGTAAACCTCAGGTTGCTTACCGTGAAGCGATTCGCGCGAAAGTTACCGATATCGAAGGTAAACACGCCAAGCAGTCTGGTGGTCGTGGTCAGTATGGTCACGTGGTTATCGACCTGTATCCGCTGGAGCCGGGCTCAAATCCGAAAGGCTACGAGTTCATCAACGACATCAAAGGTGGTGTAATTCCTGGTGAATACATCCCTGCCGTTGATAAAGGTATTCAGGAACAGCTGAAAGCGGGCCCGCTGGCGGGTTACCCGGTGGTCGATCTCGGCGTGCGTCTGCACTTCGGTTCTTACCATGACGTTGACTCCTCTGAACTGGCGTTTAAACTGGCTGCGTCTATCGCCTTTAAAGATGGCTTCAAAAAAGCAAAACCTGTTCTGCTTGAGCCGATCATGAAGGTTGAAGTAGAAACGCCGGAAGAGAACACCGGTGAAGTAATCGGTGACCTTAGCCGTCGTCGTGGTATGCTGCGTGGTCAGGAATCTAACGTCACTGGCGTTGTGATTCATGCCGAAGTTCCACTGTCTGAAATGTTCGGATACGCAACTCAACTGCGTTCTCTGACCAAAGGCCGTGCTTCTTACTCCATGGAGTTCCTGAAGTACGATGATGCGCCGAACAACGTTGCTCAGGCCGTTATTGAAGCTCGTGGTAAATAATTACCAAGCCTAATACATTGATCCCATGCCCTCTCCTCAGGGGAGGGTATTTGAGTAAGGAATATAGCCGTGTCTAAAGAAAAATTTGAACGTACAAAACCCCACGTTAACGTCGGTACTATCGGCCACGTTGACCATGGTAAAACCACGCTGACCGCAGCGATCACCACCGTACTGGCTAAAACCTACGGCGGTAGCGCGCGCGCATTCGATCAGATCGATAACGCGCCGGAAGAAAAAGCACGTGGTATCACCATCAACACGTCTCACGTTGAATACGACACCCCGACCCGTC
>NZ_JBPETA010000111.1:0-10648 GCF_051710365.1 Symbiopectobacterium sp.
CCAATGGCAACATTACTTGATGGTAAACGGGTCTGGGCAGAAAAAAATCTGAACCAGATTTAATCTGACAGACACCTGTATAAATAACCGGTAACTGTCAGATCAGGTCTGAGCTAGTACACATAAATGTTAATCACTGCCTGGCAACAATATGCTTTTCGCTGCCATCAACATCCAAAGTGACCGGTTTCCCCGGAATCAATTTGCCCGAAAGGATTTCCTGGGCCAGTGGGTTTTCAATCTGCTGCTGGATAGCACGTTTGAGCGGTCGAGCACCGTAAACCGGGTCAAAACCACTTAGCCCCAATTGTTCCAATGCGGCCTCGGTCATCGTGACCTGATAGCCACGTTCTTCCAGCCGCTTGTACAACCGCTGCAACTGAATACGCGCGATGGACATGATGTGTGCCTGACCCAATGGGTGGAATAACACGACTTCATCAATACGGTTGATAAACTCCGGACGGAAACGATGGCTGACCACATCCATAACCATGTCACGCATCCCGACATAATCCATTTCACCAAAATGTTCCTGAATGAGATCGGAACCTAGGTTCGAGGTCATCACGATAACTGTATTACGGAAATCCACCGTTCTGCCTTGCCCATCCGTCAAGCGGCCATCGTCAAGCACCTGCAACAGAATGTTGAATACATCTGGATGGGCTTTTTCAACTTCATCAAGCAGGATCACGGAATAAGGACGCCGCCGAACCGCTTCGGTGAGATACCCCCCTTCTTCATACCCCACGTATCCCGGAGGTGCGCCGACCAAACGAGACACTGAGTGCTTTTCCATAAATTCAGACATGTCGATGCGCACCATCGCGTCATCACTGTCGAACAAGAAGGCTGCCAGCGTTTTACACAGCTCGGTTTTCCCCACCCCGGTCGGCCCCAGGAACAAGAAAGATCCGATGGGTCGATTAGGATCGGAAAGGCCTGCACGACTGCGACGAATCGAGTTCGCCACGGCGCTGACCGCCTCATCTTGCCCGATAACGCGCTGATGAAGTTCTTGCTCCATACGCAGCAGCTTGTCTCGTTCACTTTCCAACATGCGCGCAACGGGAATTCCCGTCCATCTTGCTAGCACTTCGGCAATTTCGGCATCGGTCACTTTGTTGCGTAACAGGTGCATGGTTTTCCCTTCCGCCTGCGTCGCCGCCGCTAGCTGTTTTTCAAGCTCGGGCAAGCGCCCATACTGCAACTCCGACATGCGAGCGAGATCGCCCTGACGACGTGCCTGCTCCAGTTCGATCTTCGCTTGTTCCAATGCGGCCTTGATATTTTGCGTACCGCTGAGAGAGGCTTTCTCCGCTTTCCACTCTTCTTCAAGTTTGGAGTAGTCGCGTTCTTTCTGCTCAAGCTCTTCGCTCAGCAAAGACAGTCGCTTTTGACTGGCTTCATCGGACTCTTTTTTCAGCGCCTGCTGTTCCAGCTTTAACTGGATGATACGCCTGTCCAGACGATCCAGAGATTCCGGTTTCGAATCCATCTGCATACGAATGCTTGATGCCGCTTCATCAATCAGGTCAATGGCTTTATCCGGCAGTTGCCTGTCGGCAATGTAGCGGTGCGACAACATGGCCGCCGCCACAATCGCCGGGTCAGTGATCTGCACGTGATGGTGCAATTCATAACGTTCTTTAAGCCCACGCAGAATCGCGATCGTGTCTTCAACATTGGGTTCCGCCACAAACACCTTTTGGAATCGGCGTTCCAGCGCAGCGTCTTTCTCAATGTATTGCCGGTATTCGTCCAACGTGGTCGCGCCAACGCAATGCAACTCCCCGCGCGCCAATGCAGGCTTCAGCATGTTACCCGCATCCATTGCACCGTCAGCTTTGCCCGCGCCAACCATGGTATGCAACTCATCGATAAACAGAATGACGCTGCCTTCCTGTTTTGCCAGATCGTTAAGCACCCCTTTCAGACGTTCTTCGAATTCACCACGGTATTTGGCACCGGCAATCAATGCTCCCATGTCTAACGACAGCACGCGCTTGTGTTTAAGCCCTTCTGGCACTTCACCGTTGACGATACGCTGGGCTAATCCTTCTACGATTGCCGTTTTCCCGACACCAGGTTCACCGATCAGCACCGGGTTATTTTTAGTACGGCGTTGCAGTACCTGAATAGTTCTGCGAATTTCTTCATCACGGCCAATGACCGGGTCCAATTTGCCCTGTTCAGCGAGTTCGGTTAAATCGATGGTGAATTTCTTTAGCGCTTGTCGCTGATCTTCCGCATTTTGATCGTTCACCTGTTCACCACCACGTACCTGGTCAATGGCTTTAGAGACGGCTTCTTTAGTTGCCCCCGCACGCGCCAGGAGATCGCTCAACGTGCCGCGAGTATCCAGCGCCGCCAGCAAAAACAGCTCGGAAGAGATAAACGCATCGCCGCGCTTCTGTGCAATCTTGTCGCACAGATTGAGAGTACGGACGAATTCATTGGAGGGTTGCACATCGCCATCAACGCCCTGCACCTGCGGTAAACGCGCGATGGCCTGTTCAATATCCGCTTTCAGACGAACAGCGTTTACACCTGCCGTGGTCAACAGCGGGCTGACCGTACCGCCATCCTGCTGCAACAGCGCACTCATGACGTGTAACGGGTCGATAAACTGATGATCCTTGCCGAGCGCCAGAGATTGCGCATCCGCAAGGGCAAGCTGGAATTTATTGGTAAGACGATCCAGACGCATAACTCCTCCCATACATACTGGTCAAAATTGCTACTGGAGATTAAATGAGGTCATCCCTCAAAATTTCAAGATTATTTTGCCAGTAATAATAGAAGGAATGCAGTTACTTGCCATGGATCGTCTTAATTCAGTAGGTTATATCAGCCAGATTAAACTTGCCATACGACCCGTAGTTCCATCGCGGCGATATGAGAAAAATTTGTCGGCCTGAGTCACAGTACAGGCATCGCCACCAAAAATTTTCGTCACGCCCTGAGCTTGCAAGCGCAAACGAGCTAGCTGGTAGATATCGGCAATAAACTTGTTATCCTTAGCGATAAATGCGTCTACGGCGGCAGGGTGCTGTTCAATAAAAGCATCGCGCACCTCAGGGCCAACCTCAAACGCCTGCGGCCCGATCGCCGGCCCAAGCCATGCCATCACGGACGACGCAGGGGCGCGGAAATGACGCAATGTCGCTGCCAGCACGCCAGAACACAAGCCGCGCCAGCCCGCGTGCGCGGCAGCCACTTCATCACCGCTATCCGAGCAAAACAGCACCGGCAAACAGTCTGCGGTCATCACCGCGCACACCAGACCAGGTTGATTGGTGTAGGCCGCATCACCGGTCGGCACGCCTGACGCAGAAGACTCTAATGAAACCACCTGCGTTCCATGCACTTGATTTAACCACTGCGGCATCGCAGGCAAATCTGCCAGCGTGACCAGTCGCTGACGATTATCTAACACCGCCTCTGGTCGATCGCCTACGTGCGCACCAAGATTCAACGAATCAAAGGGCGTTTGGCTCACGCCTCCCCTTCGCGTGGTACTACAGGCACGCACACGTTGCGGTGCAGGCCAGTCAGGCAGTATCAGTTCGCTCGTCATCAGCCTCTCGTCACCAGTCATATTGATCTTTGAACGCCTCGGCGTCCGCTTTTAATACCTCAATTAAATCAACCATATCTTGTGGTATGGGGGCATGCCACTCCATTTCAATCCCGCTGATGGGATGATAAAGGCGTAGCATAGTCGCGTGTAACGCCTGACGATCGAACGTGCGCAGTGCTGTCACCAGTTCCTCTGATGCCCCCTTAGGCAAGCGAGGACGACCGCCATACAGTTGATCGCCCACCAGCGGATGGTTGATGTGCGCCATGTGAACACGAATCTGGTGTGTACGACCCGTTTCAAGACGCAGGCGTAGACGCGTATGGCTGCGAAAATGTTCCATAATGCGGTAATGGGTAACGGCCGGTTTTCCCATGGGATGCACCGACATATGGGTGCGTTTGGTGGGATGGCGGCTCATCGGTTCATTGACTGTGCCTCCGGCCGTCATGCGACCAATCGCAACGGCTTCGTACTCACGCGTGATTTCACGCGCCTGAAGCGATTCCACCAGTCGCGTTTGCGCTGGCACGGTTTTCGCTACCACCATCAATCCCGTGGTGTCTTTATCCAGGCGGTGCACAATGCCTGCGCGCGGAACGTCGCCAATAGCAGGAAAATGGTGCAGCAACGCATTGAGCACGGTGCCGTCCGGGTTGCCCGCGCCAGGGTGAACCACCAGATCGCGCGGTTTATTGATCACCAGAATGTCTTGATCTTCATAAACGATATCCAGTGCGATATCTTGTGCTTCCCAGCGAACCTCTTCATCGATCAAGGCATCAATCGTAATGGCTTCACCGCCTAACACTTTCTCTTTTGGCTTATTTATCATATTGCCGTTAATCTGTACCCGATCGTCCAGGATCCATTCTTTTATGCGAGAACGTGAATAATCAGGGAACAATTCGGCCAAAGCCTGATCTAACCGTTGACCGAGTTGAGACTCAGCCACCGTTGCGGTGAGTTGTACTTGTTGTGCCATAGTTGCAGCTTCTTCGTTAACGTTGGGTTTTCGCGGCGATGCCGTTTAAAATAATGTACTATTGTGCTAGTCTTACCCGGGAGCGTAACGGCCAGTCTCCCGGCATAACACTCTGAGGATAATCAAAACGTTATGATGCGTATGAAATATCTGGTGGCTGCAGCCACGTTGGGCCTGGCGCTAGCGGGTTGCTCCAACAGCTCCAAGGATACGGTTCCCGACAGTCCGCCTTCTGAAATTTATGCTACCGCTCAACAAAAATTGCAGGACGGTAACTTTAAAGCAGCAATCACACAGTTGGAAGCATTGGATAACCGATATCCTTTCGGGCCCTATTCTCAGCAAGTGCAGCTTGACCTGATTTATGCTTATTACAAGTCCGCAGAACTGGCGATGGCGCAAGCCTCCATTGACCGCTTCCTGCGCCTCAACCCGACACACCCGAGCGTGGACTATGTGCTGTACATGCGTGGTTTAACCAACATGGCTCAGGATGATAGCGCACTTCAGGGGTTCTTCGGCGTTGACCGCTCTGACCGCGATCCGCAATATGCACGCGCGGCGTTTCGTGACTTCCGCCAGTTGCTGCAAGCGTATCCTCGCAGCCAGTTTGCCACGGATGCGGGCAAACGTCTGGTATTCCTGAAAGAACGTTTAGCTAAATACGAACTTTCAGTCGCGGAATATTACACCAAACGCGGTGCCTACGTCGCCGTTGTTAATCGTGTAGAACAAGTGATGCGTGATTTCCCGGACACGCAAGCGACGAAAAGAGCGCTTCCGTTGATGGAAAATGCTTACAGAGAACTCCGACTGCTGGGTCAGGCGGATAAAGTCGCGAAAATCGTCGAGGCCAATCCCGCTTAACCAGAAAGCAACACGGCCCTAAGCACACGCGTAAACATAAAAAAACGGCAACTTTGGTTTGCCGTTTTTTTATTCCAACGTCGGAACAGTATCCGAGCATAATCCCGCCACTGACCTTGTCTGGACGCCATCGATCTCATTGATAATGCCACCAGTTGCATCAGGTCTCAAGCCTTGCGTCGCGCTTCCTCTATGTGCTTCACAAATTGCAACGAGGTGATCCGACCAGCCAAATAAAAGTGATGTAGATCACGATTTTTATCCCATTTACGGCTATGCTGAAGTTATCTAAGTGAGACGGCAAAAGCAGAGAGGTATGTTATATGACGATCAACATTACCAGTAAGCAAATGGAAATCACCCCCGCAATACGTCAGCATGTCGAAGACCGTCTAACCAAGCTGGATAAATGGCAAACTCACCTGATTAACCCACATATTATTTTATCCAAAGAACCGGTGGGTTTTGTTGCCGATGCGACTATCAGTACGCCTAATGGTCCCTTGGTCGCCAGCGCCAAGCATGAAGATATGTACGCTGCCATTAATGAGCTGCTCGCGAAACTGGAGCGCCAACTGAACAAGATGCAGCATAAGGGAGAAGCACGTCGAGCAACGACGGCTGGCGTCAAAGACGCGGATATTGAGTTGTCATAACCGAAACCTTCAGATAACAGTAGCCAACAACGCGCCGTCAGGGCACGTTTTTGTTTCTGAGGATAAGGCCCCTTCGCTTTTTAGTTGACAGAACGAAAAGCCAACAGTTACTTTACAGGGGTACTTTCATCCCATGAGAGCGCTAGCGCTTGACAGGTAACCAATGAGCCACACACCGTTTTTCTTCGTATTCTTTTTTACCTTCCCCTGATTGGGAGGCGATTCGTCATATTGAAAGAATACGAAGACGAACCAGAAAGCCTCCTGAACAGGGGGGCTTTTTTTATGCACTTATTTAATACGCACTGTATGGATAAAAATGAGTTTACAGGTAACACAACCATGACAGACAACCCTTTACTGGCCTTACGTGAACGCATCACCGAGTTGGATTTAAAACTGCTTGAACTGCTGGCCGAACGGCGAGAGTTGGCATTGGAAGTGGCACGCGCAAAGTTACATACGCATCGCCCGATTCGCGACAAAGAACGAGAAAGAGATTTGCTGGATAAGCTTATCGAAGCGGCAAAACCTCATCATCTTGATGGGCATTATATTACGCGCCTGTTTCAACTGATTATTGAAGACTCAGTGCTAACGCAGCAGGCACTGTTGCAGCACCATCTTAACCCCACCGGAGCCCACTCGGCGCGTGTCGCCTTTCTTGGCCCCAAAGGCTCCTACTCTCATCTGGCTGCCCGGCAATATGCCGCGCGCCATTTTGAGCAGTTGGTTGAGTGCGGCTGCCAGAAGTTTCAGGATATCTTCGCGATGGTGGAAACCGGCCAAGCCGACTACGGCGTTCTGCCCATTGAGAACACCACATCGGGTGCAATCAATGACGTGTACGATCTCCTGCAACATACCGGGCTGTCGATTGTGGGCGAACTTACCCACCCCATCGATCACTGTATGCTGGTCGCTACCGACACGGATTTAAGCCAAATTACGACCGTCTACAGCCATCCACAACCCTTCCAGCAATGCAGCCATTTTATCCAGCGTTATCCACAGTGGAAAATCGAATATTGTGAAAGTACGGCGGCTGCGATGGAAAAAGTCGCATCATTGAATTCACCCCACGCCGCCGCGCTGGGCAGCGAGGCCGGTGGATTACTTTATCAATTGCGCGTGCTGGAGCATAACCTGGCAAACCAGACCCAAAACACCACCCGCTTTATCGTGTTGGCACGTAAGCCGATTGATGTCTCTGAGCAAGTACCCGCCAAAACCACTTTGATTATGGCGACGGGTCAGCAATCGGGAGCATTGGTGGAAGCACTGCTGGTACTGCGCGAACACAGCATCATTATGACAAAACTGGAATCTCGTCCTATTTACGGTAACCCCTGGGAAGAGATGTTTTATATTGATGTGCAGGCTAACATGCGCGGAGATGGATTACAAAAAGCACTGAAAGAGTTATCGGGCATCACGCGCTCACTGAAAGTGCTCGGCTGTTACCCCAGTGAGAACGTCGTCCCCGTTGAGATGCACTGAAGGCTCGACTTTCCACCTGAAAGCGCTGGGCATAATCACCAAACCAATGCTCTATTTTCTTGAAACTGGCGATAAACGCCGCTTTGGCTTTGTCTTTGCTTTCCAACAGTGCAATCGCTTCACCAAAGCGGGCATAATAGCGTTTGATCAAGGCCAGATTATTTTCAGATGACATGATGATATCGGCATAAAGCTGCGGGTCTTGTGCGAACAGCCGCCCTACCATCACCAATTCCAACCGGTAAATCGGTGAAGATAATGCAAGTAACTGCTCAAGCTGCACATTCTCTTCCGCCAGATGCAACCCGTAGGCAAAAGTGGAAAAGTGACGCAACGCCTGAATAAACATCATATTTTGATCGTGTTCAACCGCACTGATGCGATGCAGCCGGGCGCCCCATACCTGAATTTGCTCCAGCAGCCATTGATACGCTTCAGGCTGGCGACCATCGCAATACACCACGACTTGCTTGGCAAGACTACCGCTATCTGGTCCGAACATCGGATGTAAGCCTACGACCGGACCGGAATGTGCCGCCAGCATCGCCTGCAACGGCCCATTTTTCACCGAAGCCAGATCCACCAGAATACAATCCTCCGGCAGATGTGGTAACTGTGCAATCACCTGTTCCGTCACGTGAATGGGCACACTAACGATCACCATGCCAGCATCCGCCAACAGGCTCTCAGCCTGCGGCCAATCTTCTTTTTCCAACAGCCTTACTTCATAGCCGGACAGACGCAACATTTTTTCGAACATGCGTCCCATCTGCCCGCGTCCACCCACAATGACGACTGGCCGCAACTGCGGACACAGGGTCTTAAAGCCTTTGTCATTTTCACTGGCATAGGATTCTCGCATCACCCGGCGCAGAACATCCTCAATAAGATCCGCAGGCACGTTGAGGGCCTCGGCCTCTTCACGACGAGAACGCAGCATCGCAGCCTCGCGATCGGGAGCATAGATAGGGAGACCATAGCGGCTTTTTACTTCTCCGACTTCCGCCACTAATGCCAGCCTGCGCGCCAACAAACCAAGCAGCGCCTTATCCACCTCATCAATCTGATCCCGCAACGCGGTCAGTTCTGCAACCATGTTCTGTTATTCTCCCAACGATGAACGGCGTACCGCCCCTAGCTCCTGATGCACCGATCTCAGCAACGCATCGGTGCTTTCCCAATTGATACAGGCATCCGTCACCGATACACCATATTGCATTGCCGAACGCGGTTGTTCCGATGACTGATTGCCTTCATGAATATGACTTTCTAGCATCATGCCAATAATGGAACGGTTACCCGCTTTGATTTGCTCAACAATGGATGACACCACCTGCGGTTGGCGACGGTAATCTTTATTCGAGTTGCCATGGCTGCAATCTATCATGAGTGAAGGCGTTAAGCCCGCAGCCTGCATCTGTTTTTCACATTCCGCTACGTCTTGTGCGCTGTAGTTAGGCTGCTTGCCGCCACGCAAAATAACATGACCGTCGCTGTTACCCTGGGTTTGCAGCAGGCACACCTGGCCGGTTTGGTTGATACCCACAAAACGGTGCGGCATTGCTGCGGCTTTCATCGCATTAATGGCCGTGCCCAGGCTACCATCGGTGCCGTTCTTGAAACCCACTGGCATCGAAAGGCCAGAAGCTATTTCGCGGTGCGTTTGCGATTCAGTGGTCCGCGCACCAATCGCTGACCAACTGAACAGATCGCCCAGATATTGTGGGCTGTTGGGATCCAACGCTTCTGTCGCCAAAGGCAGCCCCATGTTCACCAGCAGCTCACGTGCAGTGTGTAACCCCGCCTCCACGTCGAAGGAGCCATCCATGTAAGGGTCATTGATGAGGCCTTTCCAACCGACAGTAGTACGCGGTTTTTCAAAGTAAACGCGCATTACGATATACAACTATACAACCGATCGCTCAATTCGGCTGATAGCGTATGCAAGCGGCGGGCATACTCCAACGCAGCATCCGTGTCGTGAATGGAACAGGGTCCACACACCACCAATAACCGGTTATCGCGACCATTGATGTTGTTGAGCGAATCTTTTTGCATGTTCATATTCCTGGACAGTTCTTGAGTAGCGTAGCGCGCTTTCCGCCGCCACATTGAGTTCAAGGTACCACAACATGTAAAGATTTCAATCCATACAGTGTAAATATAAAATTACTAATTCACTCTCCCCTGAATCTCACGTTCGCGTCGCGGGTTACTGGCTTTCCTCGCTTATCTCAATGCAAATAGTGATAGAATCAGTGCAACAGGAGGAAAGCATGCTGAGAGCCATCCTAATTGACGACGAGCAACTGGCTCGCGAAGAGTTGTTGCTACTACTGGATAAAGAAGATGACATTGAGGTGATAGCGCAGTGCAGCAACGCGCTGGAAGCGATACCGGTGATTAACCGACTTCAACCGGATGTGATCTTTCTTGATATCCAGATGCCGAAAATCAGTGGGTTGGAACTGGTTGCCATGCTCGATCCTGACAGCATGCCTTATGTTGTTTTTGTCACCGCCTATGATGAATACGCGGTACGCGCTTTTGAAGAACATGCCTTTGATTATTTGCTCAAGCCGCTGGACAACCAGCGCCTGGCAAAAACCCTCAATCGTCTTCGTCGCGGCACATCCGTAAATAAAAATGTACAACTTATTGCGGAGCCTCAATTGAGGCATATACCGTGCCACGACCACAACCGTATTTTTCTCCTTAAGATCGAAGAAGTGGAATATCTCTGTTCAGAGCTGAGCGGCGTCCATGTCGTAGGGCTCAATCAGTCAGGTTATACCCAGCTATCGTTAAAAACGCTGGAAGAGAAAACACCTTTTGTACGCTGTCATCGCCAGTACATGGTGAACACGGAGCTGCTTCAGGAGATACAGTTGATGGATAACGGTGGCGCAGAAGTCATTACCCACACCGGTAAACATATTCCTGGCTTTGTTGAATAAATAGATTTTATGCTGGCAGCCAAGTGAAACGACGGATCCTCGCAACGCAAAATCATGCAGTTAGGCCTCATGAGAAAACTGTACACCTAAGATGACA